>CAZFFP010000046.1:0-29561 GCA_964518215.1 uncultured Chitinophagaceae bacterium | reverse complement strand
GGCTTATCAAACACCTTCGCTTCATTGAGTTTTTTGATATAATGCAGCGAAATTTCTTTTTGAGATTCATTGTGATAAAAAATTACCGAGCGGTATTGTGTGCCCGCATCATTACCCTGTCTGTTGAGCGTAGTAGGGTCATGAGTTGCAAAAAAAACTTCTAACAACTCATCAAAGGAAATTACTTCGGGGTTAAAATACACCTGAACCACTTCGGCATGTCCGGTAGTTCCGGTGCAAATCTGTTTGTAGGTGGGGTTTTCAATTCTCCCTCCCGAATATCCCGACACTACTGTATCAACACCTTTGAGTCTTTGAAAAACAGCTTCCACACACCAAAAGCATCCGGCTCCAAATGTGGCAATCGCAGAAGAATCATTGTTCATAATAGTATGGTTAAAATTTTCCTGAAAAGATTTTTTTTCTCCTCCTGAACAAGAAGAAAAAGACAAGATAAAAAGCGCTGCTGAAAACAACTTCTGAATCACGCCCTTATAATACCAATCTGAGATAAAAAGTTTAACGAGCGTAAAATAAATTTCTAAGCTGCTTCGGCTACTTGTGCTGTTTTTTGCTGAAACTGTTCCACTCTTTTGTTCATGACTTTAAACCATAACGGAGGAATGGTAGCCAACACAATAGCACCCGGATAGCCCGTAGGCAATTGAGGGCTTTGGTCGAAATGCCTCAATACCTGATACTTTCGGCTGGCAAGATAATGATGGTCGGAGTGGCGGGTGAGTTCATACAACATAATTCTGCCCAAATCATGGTCAGAATTCCAGGAATGAATGGGCAAACATTTTTCATAAATGCCCGGCTTAATTTCTCTGCGTTGCAATCCGTAATGTTCTATATAATTTACCGACTCTAACAGCAAATAACCTATAAAAGCACTGAACAAAAAAGCCCCCATTGCAAACCAACCCCAAATAGCTGCAATAGCCGCTAACATTCCAAATTGTATAAAATGATAACGCACCATTTCGTTTTCGTAAGTAAACCAATGTTTACCCTCTTTACTCAACCTGTGATTTTCCAGTTTCCACGCGCTTTTGTAGCTGCCCGTAATAGAGCGAAACCAAAAAGCATAAATGCTTTCGCCTTTGCGCGAAGAAGCCGGGTCGAGTGGAGTCGAAACATTTTTATGATGCCCTCGATTGTGTTCAATATAAAAGTGCATATAAAGCGAACTTGCCAAAAGCATTTTTGCCATAATGATTTCATACCATTTTCTTCTGTGTCCCAATTCGTGCCCCACGTTAATACCAATAACTCCGCAGCAAATGCCAAAACTTGTTGCCATTCCAACTATTTCGAGTGTGGTTGCGGTTGGCAATGTTATTCTGTTCAAAAAAATGATAAAAAGCGCATATTGAATAGGAATGTTGAGATACAGCATGGCATCATAAATCCATTTGTTTTTTTCTTTTTCTTCTTCCTCTTTTGTGAAATTTTTGTCGGTGCCGGTGTAAACCAATTCAAGCAAAGGAAGAAATCCGAAGCCTACAAATAAGGTCCAAAAAGTCCAGATACCGGTGCCGTAAAGTGCGCAATAAGTAGAGAGCGGAACCATGAATGCCAATATATATTTCCATTGATTCCAGAAGTTGCTGACTGCTGCTGTCATAATGATGATTTTTTTTACTAAACCAAATTTATAGTTTTTTTTGAAAAAGTAAACTATTTTTGCCAATAAAGTTTATAACCATTTTTTCATGGGAAGAAAATCGCTGAAAAAAGAACGTATTGAAAATCCTCAACTGAGGGATAAGTGGGTTGCGCAGCTTACGCCTTTGTATCTGAGAAACGGGTTGAAAAAATTCAGCATGAATGAAATTGCCGAACAACTGAATATTAGCAAGGCAACTTTATATAAGCACTTTAAATCGCGCGAAGACATACTGGAACACGCGCTTACCGTTAAACTCGAACAAATAGGTTCGTTTAAAGACAATCTTTTTGATGAATCGTTATCGTTCACCGACCGATACATTGCAGCCATTCATGTTTTTTATGCTGAAATTTCGGGTATATCGAACGAATTTCTTTCAGATTTAAAACATCTGTATCCGAATTTGTGGAAGAAGGTGGATTTTTTCAGAAGCTATGCCGTAGAGTTGCTGAAGCAATTTTATCAAAGTGGAATAGAGCAGGGTTATTTCAATAATATTAACCCTACGATACTTGCCGTAAACGACCGTTTGTTTTTCGATACCATTTCCGATCCCGACTTTCTCAACGAAAACAAAATTACTTTGCAGGATGCTTTCAGTTCCTATTTCGAATTGCGATGCAATGGTATTTTCGCCAAAAAAGAACATGGCGAAGAAATGGAAATGAAAATGAAAATGCTCGCTGAAATGCTATAATCAAACAATATTCAATCTGCTCAATATAGACTTTTTGTAAGATTTACCTACCGGAATTAATCGCTTCTCCACAACTACAAAAGAGCCGTCATAAGTATCTATTTTGTCAATGTTCACTATATGCGAACGATGCACCCGTATGAATTTTTGTTCCGGAAGTTTTTCTTCAATTTGTTTCATGGTAGAAAGCAATGTGAATTTTTTGCTTTTTGTAACTACGGTTACGTAATCGCCCAAAGCTTCCACGTTATGAACATCTTCCACGGCAACATTAACATAAACACCTTCATCTTTCAAAAACAAACGGTCTCTGTTGATGAGGTCTTTGTGTTTTAAATCGTAAACTTCTTTGGCTTTTTGCACCGCTTTTTCAAAGCGCGAAGCTGTAACTGGTTTCAGTAAATAATCGGTAACATGGTGTTCAAATGCTTCGATGGCATATTTAGTTTTGCCAGTTACCATAATCACCTGAGTCTTGCTATTCAGTAAAGGAATAATTTCAAGACCGGATTTATTTGGAAGCTCAATATCAAGAAAAATAAGGTCAACCATTTCGTTGTTGAGAAATGTGCCTACATCATCAGCGTTGCTGAATGAATCAACAAACTCCAAAAAATCTGTTTTTGAAATCAACTCGGTAAGTATCTTAACCGAAATTGCATCGTCTTCAACAATAATACATCTCATATATTAGCCCCTTTTATACAAACATAATAAATTAAACGAAGAAATCTACATGCTAAAATTTCAAATTTCATTTACATTTCAGTTATCTTGCAAAGACCGATGTTTGAGTCAGTAATTATATCATCTATATGGATAATTGCAGGTTTGCTGCTAAACCGAAAATTGAAAACCGGAAGCAGTGCCGGCTTATCTGTTTTCTTTGTCAATGCCGTATTTGTAATAAAGTGCTTACTGGGTTTTATATATATGTATGCTCATCAAAAAATATACGGTGGCGGAGACTCTTTCGAATATGCGCATGACGGGCTTATCATTTTCAATACGTTGAAAACGGAACCATTGAAATACTTATTTCTCACTTTCGGTCCCAACAACCTGTCATATATTCCTGAATTTGTTGCCGGTGAAATTGATGCGATGGGTTTTTGGACCATCACCGGTTCCTATACCGTAGTGAGATTTTATGCCCTCACATTTTTATTCACCTTTGGAAACATATACGGCTCAGTAGTTTTTATGGCATTTATCTCTACTGCCGGACTGGTATTGCTTTACCGCGCCCTTCATTCATATGCTTCTAATTTTTTGATGCTGAAACTTGTCATTTTTGCCATTCCATCGGTTATGTTTTGGAGCAGCGGCATTCATAAAGAAGGAATAGTGATGGCATTCACAGGTTTGTTTATTTTTTCACTTACAAAATTGCGACAATATCATGCGGGATTTGGATTTTATGTGCTGATGATATTATTAGCTTCCTGCGCATTGTATTTCACACGCAGTTACATTTTATTGATGCTGCTTCCGGGTGTTCCGGCTTATTTATTATGTAAAAAAATGAAGGTTTCTCCTGTAATGATATTTTTATTGGTGTATGCCGTATCTTTTATTCTTGCCTTGTTTATCCGTTTCAATCTCGAACACAACCGATACACGCTGTTACAATCTATTTATCAAAAGCAACGTGAGTTTGTTCACAGCACACAAAAAGGCGACAGCAATATTGCAGTCAAAAATTTTGAACCCCGGCTGAGAAATCTTCTGACAATTGCGCCCGAAGCTGCCGGCATTACATTGGTTGCTCCTTTGTTGTTAAGCCCGATGAAAAATTTTCAAATACTATTTGCTTTGGAGAATATTGTGCTGCTGTTATTGCTGCTGCTTCTGATTATTAAAACTGATTATGCCGGATTAATCCAAAATCCTATGGCAGTGTATTTTATAATTTTTTCTGTTTCATTGATTACGCTCATTGGTATTGTTGTTCCAAACATTGGAGCCATTATTCGCTACAGAAGCATGGCGTTGCTATTCATCATGCTTCCTTTTGTGTTGAGTTTCAAACCACCTAAATATACTTTATAATAATTTACATTTAAATAGTTGTTTGGCGGCAATTTCAAAAAAATCACGAAAAACAGGTTTTTAACATCATTATCAACATGGAAAACAATTTTTTTTATGGTTTTTATAAAAAATCAGGCAAAAAATAATTGAAACCATTAACTTTGCCATTAAACAAAAAATCCCCTTTTTTTATGTCTTCAAACAGAACCAATGCCCTGAGCACAGTGCTTCAGCGGGAGCGCATTCAAGTAAAACTTCCTTCTAACCGTATTTCCGATTACTTCGGCACCAACGTGTTTCACGATGAAGCCATGCGTAAGTATATGCCCGAAGATGCGTATCTGAGTGTGAAAGCTTCTATCGAAACCGGTTCAAAAATTGACCGCAAAATGGCAGACCAGATTGCAGCTTCCATGAAATCATGGGCAATAGGCAAAGGCGCTACCCACTTTTGCCATTGGTTTCAACCGCTTACCGGTTTAACTGCCGAAAAACACGATACATTCTTCTCTCCTACCGAAAACGGTAAAGGCATCGAAAATTTTGGCAGCGATGCTTTAGTGCAGCAAGAGCCTGACGCATCCAGTTTTCCATCGGGCGGCATCAGAACCACTTTCGAAGCCAGAGGCTATACTGCTTGGGACCCTACTTCACCCGCTTTCATTATGGAAATTGGCGAAGGCAAAACTTTGTGCATTCCCACCATTTTCGTTTCATATACAGGCGAAGTGTTAGATTATAAAGCTCCTTTGCTTCGCTCTATTCATTATTTAGAAAAGGCTGCCGTTCCGGTATGTCAGTATTTCGATAAAAACGTTACTAAAGTTTTCCCAACGCTTGGTTGGGAACAGGAATATTTCTTAGTAGATGAAGCTTTCTTTTATGCCCGCCCCGATTTATTGCTTTCGGGCAGAACACTTTTAGGTCATGCGCCTTCAAAAGGACAAGAGTTGGAAGACCACTATTTTGGAGCCATTCCTGAAAGAGCATACGCCTTTATGCTCGATTTTGAAATGGAAGCATTCAAATTGGGTATTCCCGTGAAAACTCGCCACAACGAAGTTGCACCCGGACAGTTTGAGTGTGCTCCTGTTTATGAAGAAGCCAACATTGCCGTTGACCACAATCAATTGATTATGGACCTGATTGGTCGTGTGGCTAAAAGACACAAACTGCGCGCATTGCTGCACGAAAAACCTTTTGCCGGGGTTAATGGAAGCGGCAAGCATAACAACTGGTCGCTGGCTACCAACACAGGCAAAAATTTGCTTTCGCCCGGAAAAACACCCAAGAACAATCTGCAATTCCTCACCTTCTTTGTATGCACAGTGAAAGCCGTTGCCGAATATTCCGATTTAATCAGAGCGTCTATCGCTTCGGCATCTAACGACCATCGTTTGGGAGCTAACGAAGCGCCACCTGCCATCATTTCGGTTTTCGTAGGCAAGCACCTGAACGATTTGCTCAACGAAGTAGAATCGAAAGTGGATTTGAAAAAATTTGACGAGCAGGACAAAACTGAGCTGAAGCTCAATATTCATAATAAGATTCCTGATTTATTGTTAGACAATACCGACCGTAACCGTACCTCGCCATTTGCGTTTACCGGAAATAAATTTGAAGTGCGTGCAGTAGGCTCTTCGCAAAACTGCTCTTCTACAATGATTGTTCTGAATACTATTATGGGCAAAACATTGGAAAATTTTGCTACCGAAGTAGATGCCTTGATAGAAAAAGGAGAACCTAAAGAAGTAGCTATTTTGAAAGTGATTCGCAATTTTATTTCTTCTTCCAAAAAAATCATTTTTGAAGGCGATAATTATAGCGAAGCATGGGCAAAAGAAGCTGCTAAAAGAGGCTTGTCGAATGTGAAAACCGCTCCTCATGCTCTTGATTTCTACATGACAAAAAAATCGAAACAACTCTTTGCCGAAAGCGGAGTGTTTTCTGAAGTGGAGTTGGAAGCCCGCTATGAAGTGTTGCAGGAAGTATATGCAAAAAAACTCGAAATAGAAGCTAAAGTAATTCGCGATATGGCAATGGGCTATATCATTCCAGCTGCAATAAAATATCAAAACGATTTGATTGTGAACGTATCAGGCTTGAAAAACATCAAAGCACCCGCTGCATCTTTCAAAGCGCAAACCGAAATGCTGAACGAAATTTCAGAGCACATCAACGCGCTGAAAACAGGAGTAGATAAAATGCTTACAGAAAGACGCAAAGCCGACAAAATTGAAGAAGCGCACAAGAAAGCAGTTTACTATTGCGAAAAAGTGAAACCGTTGTTTGATGTTATCAGAGAACATGCCGACCAGTTGGAACTGATGGTGGACGATACCATTTGGCCCCTTCCCAAATACCGCGACATGTTGTTCATCAAATAATCTATTTGAAACTCCAACTAAAACCAACCAAAAGAGGTGGTCTAAAAAGTCTGTCATGGTGAGTTTATCGAACCATGAATACCTTGAAAACAAATATGCTTCGACAAGCTCAGCATGACATTTTTCAAAGTTTATCAGACTTTTTAGACCGCCTCTTTTATTTTTTACAGAATGTTTGTTTTGAGCTTATGAAGGTCTAATCCGTCAAAATTTCCTGAACTCATCAAGAGCAATACTGAGTTTTTCCATTCATTATTCAAAAGAAATTTTTCAAACACATCTTTATCATTCAATACCAGCAGTTTCTCATTATCAAAACCTGACTGCACTTCTGCAATGGTGATTGGCGGTAATTTTTTCAGTTCTAAAGCATGATGATTGTAAAACACTACCGGAACATCGGCTTTGTCCATGCTCCCTTTATATTGCGCAAGAAACTGTTGGCTCAAACTGCTGTATGTGTGAAGTTCCATACATGCCACAACTTTACGTTCGGGGTATTGTTCTTTCACGGCATTCACGGTGGCTTTCAGTTTGGAGGGCGAATGAGCAAAGTCGCGATAAATTACGGTGTCGTCATTCTGAGCAATAAGCTCTAATCTTTTCGATGCGCCTGAAAATTGAGTAATCACACCAATAAACTCATCATCGGTAATTCCCATTTCGCTACAAGCCAGCCAGGCAGCTTTCAGATTCATCATATTATGTTGACCGAAAAAGTGTAAAGGGTATTCCTTTCCATTATGAATTAAAAAAGCAGTTTCGTTTTTCACCGAATAATCTACTGCCTTGTATGCCAATAATCTGATGTCTTTCCTTGCTATGGATACTAACGTTCTGAGATGCTCGTCTTCTTCGCAATAAATAAGAGCGCCATTAGGTTCAATGGTATTTATGAATTTTTCAAACTGCTCCACATAGTTTTCAAAAGTGGGAAACACATTGATGTGGTCCCACGCTATGCCTGTAAGAATAGCTACATGAGGTTTATACAAATGAAACTTAGGAATCGGCTCTAATGCAGACGATAAATATTCATCGCCTTCAATTACTGCCCATTCTGTTTCATTTTCGAAATTCACCATCAAATCAAATCCGTCTATTTTGGAGCCGACAAGAAAATCGAAGTTCTTAGCGTGAAATTGCAACACGTGCATAATCATAGATGTAACACTGGTCTTTCCATGACTACCGCCCACTACCAAACGCCTTTTATGTTGAGTTTGCTCATAGACATAGGCAGGGAAGGAAAAAATTTTCAGCCCCAGGTTTCGTGCCCTGATAAGTTCAGGATTATCATTGCGGGCGTGCATACCTAATACTATTGCATCTAATTCATTCGTTATCTTCTCCGGAAACCATCCGAAAGTAGGTGGTAATATGCCGGCATTTTGCAGATTAGATAGGGCAGGCTCGAAAATTTCATCATCGGAACCTGAAACCTTGTAACCTTTTTTTCGTAAAGAGAGTGCAAGGTTGTGCATCACACTGCCTCCAATAGCTATAAAATGAACTTTCATCAGTAAGAAAGGGTTTTGTTGCTATATTTGCAAAAATTAATTAATACAATATTAAATTTTTAACTCATAAAAATCACCGCAATGAAATTAAAAAACGTTTTCACAAAAAGAGCTGCTTTCTCGTTTATTCTCGGATTATTCGTATTAAGCACATTTACTTCATGCCACAGAGACGGCTGTCCGGGACAAATTACCCAACATCAAACTGAGCAAGTTCCTACTGTTAACAGTTAATTTAGATTACAACGGACTTTTAGCCCGAAACTCGATTTGCAAACAATATTTTTATAATGGCACATCCCTGTTGATGTACCTTAATTTTTTATTAGCAGCAAAAGCAACAAAACTACACTATTATATTTCAGTTAAAATCTACGTTCTGAAACTTCAGAAAAAATCTTCTGACAGGCTTTGATTTTTTTAGGGTAGCGTGAGAAAAAAAAACATATCTTTGCAATCCGTTTAAAAAAATCGTGCAATGAGCCGCATATTAGAAATTCAAAAAGAACTTACTCCACAGCATCAACACCCCGAATTTAAAGCGGGCGATAATGTTACCGTTCACTACAAAATTGTAGAGGGAGAAAAAGAAAGGATTCAGCTTTTTAAAGGCGATGTTATTCAGTGCAAAGGCACCGGAACTACCCGCACTTTCACCGTAAGAAAAATTTCTAACGGAGTGGGTGTAGAGCGTGTATTCCCGCTTTTTTCGCCAAATGTTGAAAAATTAGAAGTAAACAAACGTGGTCGCGTAAGAAGAGCGCGCATTTACTACCAACGTAATCTTTCCGGTAAAAAAGCCCGTATTGCCGAGCGTAAACAAGCATCATCTGTCGCTACCGCTCAATAATTGTAATAACAACATTATATGGAAGCCTCCGAAGTATCGGGGGCTTTTTTATTTGGCAATGAAACTATCATTAAAAAAGCCCCAAACTTTTTCAAAGTTTGGGGCTTTCAGGTTTTTATTACAACAATAGTTTTATTTCATATTGGCAATAATGGCATCGCCAAATTCAGAGCACTTTAGGAGCTTGGCTCCATCCATCAAACGCTCAAAATCGTAAGTAACAGTTTTATTGGCAATTGCCGCTTCCAAACCATTCACAATCATGTCGGCTGCTTCCTGCCATTTCAAAAATTCGAGCATCATTACTCCCGAAAGAATAACCGAGCCGGGATTTACTTTATCCTGATTAGCATATTTAGGTGCGGTACCATGCGTGGCTTCAAAAATTGCATGACCGGTGAGGTAATTAATGTTAGCTCCCGGTGCAATTCCAATGCCGCCAACAATAGCCGCCAAAGCATCGGAAACATAATCGCCATTCAGATTCAATGTTGCAATTACAGAGTATTCAGCAGGGCGCAGTAAAATCTGCTGCAGGAATGCATCGGCAATCACATCTTTAATGATCACTTGATGACCATCTTTTTCAACAACCTGCCAAGGTCCGCCTTCATAGTCTTTAGCTCCATAGCTTTCTTTGGCAAGTTCATAGCCCCAGTCGCGGAAAGCGCCTTCGGTAAACTTCATAATATTGCCTTTGTGAACCAATGTTACCGATGGTTTCTTCATTTCAAAAGCAAAATCAATAGCGGCTTTTACTAGTCGTTCAGTGCCTTCTTTTGAAACCGGTTTGATACCAAATCCGGCAGTATTCGGGAAACGCACTTTTCTGAATTTATCGGGGAAATTTTCTTTCAGGAGCGAAGCAAATTTTTCCTGCTCGGGAGTGCCGTATTGAAATTCGATACCGGCATAAATATCTTCAGTATTTTCTCTGAAAATCACCATATCGCACAGTTCGGGTTGTTTTACGGGCGAAGGCACACCGGTAAACCAACGCACCGGGCGCACACAGGCATATAGGTCGAGTTCCTGACGCAAAGCCACATTCAACGAGCGAATGCCACCACCCACCGGTGTAGTTAATGGTCCTTTAATGCCCACCAGATATTCTTTGAAGGCATCCAACGTTTCAACGGGCAACCAGTTTCCGGTTTTATTAAATGATTTTTCTCCGGCTAAAACTTCCTTCCATTCTATTTTTCTGTTGCCGCCATAAGCTTTTTCAACGGCAGCATCGAATACTTTTACTGATGCGCTCCAAATATCGGGTCCTGTGCCATCACCTTCAATGAATGGGATTATCGGGTTATCGGGAACTTGTAAAACTCCATTTTCGATAGCAATCTTTTGTCCGCTCATAATTGATTTGTTTTTTTATTGATTAAAAAGTTGATTGTGTTTTTTTTATGCGGCAACAAAAATAAACTTTTTTGTGTGGCTTTAGACGTAAGGTGTTGCGTTGCCCAGAAACGTCAACTCTCAATAAATCAAAAATTCAGCATCTTCTTTTATTAACACTTACAATTATCTTATAAGCATTTTAATACATACAAAATAATATCGTGCCAAAATCTATATTCAATGTTTATAAATTTATTTCCAAAAATTTCTTTTATTGCGGAAATAATATACGTAGATTCAACTACGCATAAAGATTTGTTTTGCAATACAACTCTTTATTCAGCCAAACCGAAAACCATTATTCACCCACCAAAACCAACCAACCTATGCGGCAGTTAAAAATCTCTAAGTCTATTACTAATCGCGAGAGCCAATCCATCGAAAAGTATCTGCAAGAAATAGGAAAACTTCAACTGCTTACAGCAGAAGAAGAAGTGCAATTAGCAAAGAAAATTAAAGCAGGCGACCAACGGGCACTCGAAAAATTAGTGAATGCCAACTTACGCTTTGTGGTATCTGTTGCTAAACAGTATCAAAATTCGAGTATGTCGCTCAATGACCTTATAAATGAAGGTAATTTAGGCTTGGTAAAAGCAGCACAAAAATTTGACGAAACCCGTGGCTTCAAATTCATTTCGTATGCCGTGTGGTGGATTCGCCAGTCTATCATTCAGGCATTGGCAGAACAATCAAGATTGATTCGCTTGCCCCTAAACAAAGTAGGCTCGCTCACCAAACTGAACAAGGCATTTGCCGAATTGGAGCAAAGATTTGAGCGCGAACCATCGCCCGAAGAATTGGCAGAACTTCTCGATTTGGAACTGGAACAAGTTCAAACCACAATGGGTGTGTCTTCGTGGCACATTTCTATGGATGCGCCATTTGATGATGGTGGCGAATCGAATTCGCTGCTCGATGTGTTGCAAAACAACGACACTCAGAATACTGACCATGATGTAGCTTACACCGGCTCATTAAGTATAGAATGTGAAAGAACCCTTTCTACTTTATCGGAGCGTGAGCGCGAAGTGATTCGCATGTTTTTTGGCATAGGCTTCGAACATCCTTATTCGCTTGAAGACATTGGCGAGCGCTTTGAACTCACCCGCGAACGGGTGCGCCAAATTAAGGACAAAACCATTAATAAGCTGAAATCTGAAACGCGCTGCAAATCGCTGAAATCGTTTCTTTCATAGCTGTTTTTTTTTGCATATAATTTAAATTCGCACCCCAGACCCGGACTTTGTTGCCGGGTCTGTTTATTTTTGAAACAAACCTTTTTCCATGCACAAAAAAATCATGTTGCTGTTGCTTGCCGCCCTGCTTCTGTTGGTGGCACTATTGTTATACCGCACTTTCGCCTTTTCATCCAAACAAATACCGGGCGATGGCAGCGCTGCCCATATAGAAATCATCGATGCCGTGGCAGAACGACTTTCTAAAGCCGTTCAACTTCCTACAATTTCATTTGAAGAAAGAGAACGTTTCGATTCCATTCCTTTTTTGCAATTGCACGAACTCATCAAAGTATCGTTTCCTCTGGTAGATTCATTATTGCAGCGCACCATTGTAAACGATTATAGTTTAATGTACGAATGGAAAGGCACAAACCCCGAATTGCAACCGGTGATTTTATTGGCGCATCAGGATGTGGTGCCTATTGAAGAAGTAACCATAAAAGACTGGCTGCAACTGCCTTTCAGCGGAAAAATTACTGAAGATGCCATTTGGGGGCGCGGCACTTTAGACGATAAAAGCAGCATTTTCGGAATGCTCGAAGCTGCTGAAATGCTTTTAGAAAAACAATTTCAACCCGAAAGAACACTGTTCTTTGTTTTCGGGCACGATGAAGAAATTGGCGGAGAAGAAGGCGCTAAAAAAGCTGCCGAAATTTTAGAACAAAGAAATATTAAAGCGGCAATGGTGTTGGACGAAGGCTTATTTAAAGCTGTAGGCAGTGTGCCGGGAGTTGATAAGCCCGTAGCGCTGATTGGCATTGCCGAAAAGGGATTCATGACGCTCGAACTTACCTCGAGAGTGAAAGGCGGGCATTCATCTATACCCGCCCGCGAAACTTCCATTGGTGTGTTGTGCAAAGCCATTGTAAATCTTCAGGAAAATTTATTGGAACCGAATTTTACGGAGTCTATGCGGCAGTTTTTTGAATATGTAGGACCGGAAATGCCCTTCGCATTGAAAATGATTACAGCCAACCAATGGCTTTTTGAAAAAGTATTAATCAACGAAATGAGCAGTTTTCCCGAAGGCTCTGCCTGTTTTCGCACCACCTCCGCTCCCACCATGATTCGCGGAGGCATTAAGGAAAATGTGATTCCTTATGAAGCAAAGGCTTGGGTGAATTTCAGAATACTGCAAGGCGAGCATTCGCACGATGTGATTGACCGCGTGAAGAAAATCATTAACGATGAACGTATTCATATAGAGGTAGCGAATAGTTGGGTAAATGAGCCTTCGCCCGTTGCCGACATCAATCATCCGGCATTTCAAACCATTGTAAAAACCATCGGGCAGGTATCTAAAGAAGAAACATTGGTAAGCCCTTCATTAGTATTGGGCGGCACCGATTCGAAGCATTTCAGAAATGTATCGAAAAATGTGCTGAAATACATGCACGTAACCATGAACAGCGATGATATTAAGCGCGTACATGGCACCAACGAGCGTATTCTTATTGAAGATTACAAAGAAATGATTCGCTTCTTTTACCAATTGATGCGGAATGTGCAGGAGATGGAAGACCCGAAAAACTAAATCTCAAACATTCAAATGTAATATTGCTTTTCATTGCCCGTTTCATTGCATAACCGTATTTTTGCCCCCTGTGCCGAAAAACCCAACATATTTATTCATTTTATTTTTGATTGCCCTTTTGTGGTCGGGTTGTAATTCATACCAGAAAATAGCCAAAAGTGGCGACCTTGACCTGAAATACAGCAAAGCCAAAGAATACTTCGAAAAGAAAGACTATTCCAAAGCCATTCCGCTATTGGAAGAACTCATTACCATTTATAAAGGCTCACGTAATATTGACGACCTCTATTATATGTATGCCAAAAGCCATTTCGAACAGGGCGATTTTCTCATTGCGGCTTTTCACTTCAAAAATATTTACGACTCCTACCCCAACAGCACTTATGCTGAAGATGCGCTTTATTATAATGCCTTAAGTTACCACCGCATGTCGCCTCATCCCAATCTCGACCAGGAAGAAACCAAAAAAGCCATTGCCAATTATCAGCTATTTGTAAATGCTTATCCAAAGACCGAAAAACTCGAAGAGTGCAACAATAGCGTGCGTGCCCTGCGCAGAAAACTCGAAACAAAAGCCTTCAACGGAGCCAACTTATATTACAAAACCGGGCACTACAAAGCTGCGGCTACTGCTTTTTCCAATTATATGAGAGAATTCCCCGATTCGCCCGAAATTGAAAAAGCATCCTTTCTTACAATAAAATCGTATTATCTTTACGCCCAGAATAGTATTTCTGCCAAACAAATCGAACGTTATCTGCAAACTATTGAAGCCTACAAAGATTTTGCTGCACAATATAAAAACAGCAAATTACTGAAAGAAGCTGAAGCATTATCAGAAACATCGAAACAGCAGATACAAAAACTTGAACAACAAGAAGCAAAAACAAAAAAAATAAAATATGAGCATTAAAAAAAGTGAACTCGCCAACATCAACCCCGAAGTTGTAACTCAAAACATAGATGTAATTATGGCAAAAACCGGCAACATATACGAATCGTTGGCGGTTATTTCTAAGCGTGCCAACCAAATCAACTCCGAAATTAAAGAAGAGTTACATGCCAAACTCAATGAATTTGCTTCGGTTACCGATACTTTAGACGAAGTTTTTGAAAACCGCGAGCAAATTGAAATTTCAAAATACTACGAGCGCTTACCCAATCCTGCCGTTATTGCCACTAAAGAATTTTTAGACGACCAGATATATTTCAGAAATCTGGATGCCTAAACTTAAATTCAGTTTTAAAAAATATCTTAAAATAAGAGCCGGACTTGTTCCGGCTTTTTGTTTTTTAAAATCTGCTACCTTTACACAATGCTGAAAGGTAAAAAAATATTAGTGGGAGTTACGGGCAGCATTGCCGCATATAAGAGCGCTTTGTTAGTGCGATTATTAGTTAAAGCAGGAAGCGAAGTGCGGGTGGTAATGACCGATTGCGCCACTTCTTTTATTACTCCGCTCACACTTTCTACCCTGTCGAAAAATAAGGTGGAAGTAAATTTTTCTACTCCCGATGGCAGTTGGAACAACCACGTAGAAGCAGGATTGTGGGCTGATGCACTTGTAGTTGCTCCTGCTTCAGGAAACACTCTTGCAAAATTCGCCAACGGGCTTTGCGACAACCTGTTAACCGCCATCTATCTTTCTGCCAAATGCCCCGTATTTGTTGCCCCGGCAATGGATTTAGACATGTGGAAACACCCTGCCACCAAAAGCAATGTGAATCGTTTGGAAAGTCATGGCGTGCGCATTATTCCGGTGGGCAGTGGTGAATTAGCCAGCGGATTGGAAGGCGAAGGCAGAATGGCAGAACCCGAACAGGTTTTTACCGCGCTGGAAGATTTTTTCAGCCTGAATAAAACAGCAGCCAACAACGGAAATTCAACTCAAATTTTAAAAGGGAAAAAAATACTCATTACTGCCGGACCTACCGTTGAATCTATTGACCCGGTTCGATACATCAGTAATCATTCAACAGGTAAAATGGGCTTCAGCCTTGCCGAAGCTTTTCAAAAAATGGGCGCAGAAGTGATGATTGTGAAAGGACCCACTCCTACCGATTTTAATACTTTGGGCATCAAAACCGTTTCTGTAACCAATGCCTTTCAAATGTATGAAGCCGCACTGCGCTATTCGCACGATGCCGATGTAGTGGTAATGGCTGCTGCCGTAGCTGATTACACACCCGAAAAAACTGCTTCAGCCAAAATAAAAAAGCACGGCAATGAAATGGATATTCGATTGGTGAAAACACCGGATATTTTGAAAGAATTAGGCACTCGAAAAAAGAACGGACAACTTTTAGTGGGCTTTGCATTGGAAACTAATGATGAACTAAAAAATGCCAAAAACAAGTTAAAGACTAAAAACCTCGATTTAATCGTTTTAAACTCTTTGAATGATGAGGGTGCAGGTTTCGGATACGAAACCAACAAGGTTACGCTGATTGGGAAAAAAGGGAAACCGGTTTCTTTTCCGCTCAAACCCAAAAAAGATGTTGCCCGCGATATTGTAAACGCCATAACAAACCTGATGAAATGAAAATATTTTTCTTAGCGCTCACATTTTTGCTGCTTCACACCTTTTTAATACAGGCTCAGGAATTCGATTGTAAGGTGCAGGTGCTTTCTCAACGTGCCACTCAAACCGACCAGGCAGTGTTTCAAACGCTACGCACTGCCATTTTTGAATTTATGAACAACCGCAGATGGACTGCTGATAAATTCACTCAAAACGAGCGTATAGAGTGCAGTTTTTTCATCAATATCACCGAAGACCCCGGCAATAATACTTTCAGAGCTAATGTTACCATACAGGCTTCACGCCCGGTGCTGAACAGTTCTTACAATACTGTATTGATGAATCATCAGGATGAGTGGCGTTTTGAATATGTGCAGTTTCAGCCTTTGGAATTTAATGAAAATGCTTACACCAATAACCTCACTTCGTTGTTGGGATTTTATGCCTACATCATTCTTGGTTTGGATTATGACTCATTTTCGCCAAAGGGAGGAACGATGCTTTTTCAGAAAGCACAAAATGTGCTCAATAATGTTCCGGTAGGTGGTGGCGATATGGCTTATGGTTGGAGACCGAATGATGGTTTAAGAAATCGTTATTGGCTGATAGAAAATATATTGAATCCGAAATTTGAGGTGTTTCGCGATATTAGTTATGAGTATCACAGATTGGCTTTAGACAAAATGCACGAAGATGTGCGCCAACCCCGTCAAACCATTATTAGTAACTTGAAGAAAATAGAACCTACTTATACTTCCAGCCCCAATGCCATGATTATGCAGTTTTTCTTCAACGCCAAAAGCGATGAACTGATTAATATTTTTACCAAAGCGCCTCCTGCGGAAAAAAATGAAGCAGCTACAATACTCACGCGCTTCGACCCGGGGCGAACACAGAAGTATAGCAATCTTACGGGGGGTAAATAACCGGTCTTATTCAGAATGTTTAATACTCCACATCATTCAGATTTCTGATATGCAGTTGAATATTGTTGAACTGTGAAATAATACAGGTCATGGTGGCATTGCCACTGGGCACATCTGAATTATTGAAAGAAGCTGCGCTTCGGGTATAGTGTGTAACGGTTCCCGTTCCATCATTCAAAGTAATATTGCCTCCACCGCCCGAATATTTTCCGCTCGAAGAAGTGATGCTCACATTCGCAATACGCACTATGGTAGATTGCCAACTTTCTGAATTGGCAATAATCTGGCTGATGGTGGCATCGCGTGGCGTAATGGCTTTCACTCCCACTTTTGTGATGCGGGCATTGGGCGTCTGATCAATTTGCATCAAGCCGTTGAATTTTTTAAGTGTCAGCCCTGAAATATCAATTTCCAATTCGTCCCATAATTTAAAACTATGATTGTTGGATATGCGCACTACAATACCCGCAGTAGCATCCTGAAAATACAAATTACGGGCATCTACATTGCCATTGGCAACATCAGAAATCAAAGTGCCTCTTATCTTCAAGCCTTCGGGCAATGAAATATCGTTGCCAAAATAAAATGCCCGAACATCGGCAATATCAATAAACTGCGGCTCTACCGGAACATTGCAACGCGGCTTAGTGAAATCAACCGCGCCTGTGTTGTTGATATACAATTGATAATCGGTTCGGAACACACTGAAAACAGCAGTAAGCGAACCATTGCCGAAGGGCGTTGAATCGCCTGCAAATTTTGCATAGCCACTAGTGCGCAACAAAATTTCATTACCAATACAATCAATTATTTTTCTGTTTACAGAAGCTTTAGTTTCAATATTCGCATAGGGTTGTCCTGCATCGGGATAATCAAATTCTACATCGTTGAGGCGAATGAGCATATTTTGATAACTATCGTTCAGCAGATTAATGGCAACAACTTTAGGCGCTACGGGAATATTGTATTTGCCTTTCAGAATGAAATTATCTACCACAGCGGAAGGAATATAACCGATACTTGCTGCTTGCGGGTCGGTGATGGTGTCAATAGTTCCGCCTATCTGAATCAGGTTTTCATAGGCGCCAATCCAAAGTCCTTTGCATTTTACAAATACTCTTCTGCCAGTAGGATACTCGGTATAAAGATTTGGCTGATCTATACGAATCAGTATGCCCGCAGTAGAATCCTGCACCACGAGCGATTTGTAAAAATTGCCTTCACGGTCGTCAGAAATCACTACGGCTTTCAGCACCAAATCGTCTGTAATCTGCACTGCTTTTCCGGCAGTGGTGTAGAATTGTTTCAATTGCGCTATGGTAGTGTTGGCTTCAATGTCGGGGTCTAAACCATCGCCCGGAGGGGCATCAAAATCTTCTTTCACGCAAGAGGTAAAGGCAAACAACACCAGCCCGAAAACCATGAATAGCAGCCGAAAATTTGTTGAAGTATATTTCATTGTTGTGTTTGTTTCTTGTTATAAGGTTAATGGTTATAAGGTTCTAATGTTATAAGGTTATATGGTTTCAATTATCCAACTTTTTAACTTTTCCACTTTATAACCTTTTAACCTTCCTGCTTCTCACTTTGCCACTTTCAATCAATTAAATCTGAAAGTCAGGTTGATGAAATAATTCGTTCCGAAACCGTAAAAATATCTGCTTGGAAACTTGTCGGCATTGCGTGTGGTAAAATCGAAACGCAACTGCTCAAAACCACCCACCACCATATTGCGGTTGTTGGTGATGTTGTTTACACCGACATTCAGCACCATGAAAATATTATACTTGCCTTTGATGCGCTGTTTGGTGAGCCTCCATGATTTTCCGCCAAACACATCGAGCGAATATTTTTCTTTGAATCGTGTATTCACTTCTTCCTGCATCAAAATATCATTCCACTGTTCAGAATCTTCGGCAACCAAATCCACCGCTTCTTGTGTTCTGCGGGCAGGGTTAAAATTCAGGAACATTTTATTAAACACATTGAAGTTGACATTCACAAACCAGAATTTCTTTCCGCGATAACTCAAACCCAAATTGTAAGCCTGTTGAGGCATCCCGCCTACCCGAAAGTTTTTAGAATAAATTACTGTGTTGCGCAGCGTTTCCTGGGTATTGTCGCGCGAAATAGTGGCATTCATACGATCGGTATAAAAATATTCTCCAATAGAAGCTACCGCAACAGCGCTGAGTCCTTTATAAATTTTCGCATCAATAGCCAACTCCACTCCCAAATGGCGGGTATCCATATTGGTGAGCGCGTAGTTGACAAACGTGCGGAATTCTTCATGATAAAAAATAAGATTCGATGATTGATTATTAAATTCCGAAAAGAAAGCCGTTGCCTTAGCTTTTACATTCGGGCTTCTGAAAAGATAGCCGCCTTCAGCAGAAAAAATTTCTGTGTTTTCTACCACAGACGAAAACTCATTTCTCATGCGTGGCGACACCAATACATCCTGAATAAATGGCGCTCTTGTGCCGTATGATGCGTTGGCATAGAAATAATTTCTTCCATCGAGTTTATATGTCAAGCCGCCTTTAACAGTGTAATTGGAAAAGTTTTGGACTTCGCTTTTTCCGAAAGAATTTTCAGGAAATAGTCCCACTCTTTTGTTGCCTTCGCGCCAAAATTGCGTGTTCGAAAATTCGGCTGCAACAAAAAAGTCCACATGATTAAATTTGAATTGTGTTTGCGCCCATCCGGTAGCTTTTCTGTTTTGAAACACATAATCATAACCCCAGCGGTCGCCTTGGTAAATAACCCGATTAGGATTGTTCAAATCATTTTGCGAAACATTTTCTAAATTAGGAAAATCGCGCTCGGCAAACTGATTCAAATCCACAAAAAAATCGCCTCCTAACAAATCATTCAATCGGTTATAATACTCTGATTGCTGCCATTGATAGGTGGCTCCGGCAGTGAATGTGATACGGTCGGAAATAGTGTTGTTATAAATCGTATTGACATTCCATTTTTTGTTTTGAATCACTCTGTCATTCACTACATAGAGCGCACGCTTGCCGGTAATCGAATCGCCATCCAAACCATCAGCCACAGTTTCTATGTTATTGTAATTCACCAGATATAATTGGTCCCAATCAATTTGCCGGGCGGCTTCATTGTTGCTCAGGTAATCCTGTGTCAAAGCCTTCATTTCGGGATCTTCGATAAAGCTCGGCAAGCGCCTGTAATAATCTGGCCGTGGGTCGGGAGCATTATACCAATCCAATCCGCTCACACTTGTTTTTCCAAACATACCCGAAACTGCCGTAACCAAAGACGATTTGGTGTTGATGCGCCATTCATGATTCAAAATAAACAATGGCTGATAACTTCTTGCCACGCTGGCATTACGTTTTTTTCCACCCTGATAGCCCCAATTGGGGTTGTAATAATTGGTTCCGGCAAGGTCATACATTTCCTGAATG
Organism: uncultured Chitinophagaceae bacterium; assembly: GCA_964518215.1. GTDB lineage: Bacteria > Bacteroidota > Bacteroidia > Chitinophagales > CAIOSU01 > CAYSGX01. Next base: position 9,340 of record CAZFFP010000046.1, on the reverse strand, counting down.
GCTGCGGCTGCTCTTCCGTTTTTAGAAGGCGCGCCAAATGTTGTAAGGCTCAACGAATGTTTAAATCCGAAAAGTTTTTCCGCGGAAGCGAAATAAGAATAGCCATCATAGAAAGTGCCTTCTACATAACCTTCCTGCGCCCAGCGTTTCGATGCCGAAAGTGAAAGCGCCCAACCGTTTTTCAGCAAGCCTGTATTATAAGTAGCCATCAGGCGATGGTCGTAATTGCGATTCGAATTGGCATAAGAAACCGATAGCCCTTTGCGCTGGCGCGAAGCACGACTGTCTAGATCATTAGCTCCGCCAATACCTCCGAAAGTGAAATTATTAGCCGACATGCCTATAACATTATCGCGGTTGCGCATCACATCGTTCAACCCGCCCCAAATGCTCCAAAAGGTAGTTCCGGTAACGAGGTCGTTCATGGGCGCACCGTTCATGAGCGTCATGGTATTTCTGTAATCATAACCGCGAATACGAAAACGCGCCATGCCCCAATTGAACGATGCTGCCGAAACAAAAGCATCTCTCGAAGCGCTCAGCACACCCGATACATTTTGCGATGACTGGTCTTTCATATCAGAATCGGCAATAGACACCGTAGGTATGTTATCCTGCACCAAGCGGTCGGCATTAATGTCCACCTGATTCAGAACGATGAGTCCGAGATTAGTTTCGGCTTCACTTATTTCAATGGCGGTGTTGTATTTATCATAACCTTCCTTTTCTACTTTCAGAATATAACTTCCAAAAGCTACATTGGGAATGCTGAATTTTCCTTCGGCATTCGAAACGGCATTGTAATTGATTTTTCCTTGGAGAAGAATATTAGCCGAGGCGATTGTAGTATTGCTGTCTAAATCTATGAGTGTTCCCTGAACCGAAGATGTTTGTGCGTTTACCAATAGCTGAGCACATAAAAAGATGAGCAAAAAGTGAATACGAGGCATGAAATACAGTTGCTGAAAATGACTCGGCAAATCTACACGATTTGCCATGAGTTAAATATCGGAATAAAGCGGGAAAAGGGTTAATAAAATGTTAAGCATTAGAACACTTATTTTTAAAACATATTTGTCATTATCATTCTTTTTACCCGGCAAGAATAAAATCCTTGCCATTTATATAGCCACGGACTTCAAGAAAATCTCTTACTTCTGAAAATTTTCCGCGATTAGAAATTAAAGAGATGATAAACAGGTTGCCTGGTGGAGGAATATCTTCATAACTCAAAAAATATTTTTCTGAAATTTTTCGCTCCTTAAAATCAATAATGCCTTTTATAGGAATACTCAACGATTCCAACAAACGGATTTTTACTCTGGCAAATTTTCCCCCACCACAAACATATATGGGCGGTAAATTTTTCAATTTAAGTTTCAGCCATTGAGACAGATATTGATAGCGCACTTTATCGAATGCTTCACGCGAATAGTGATCGTGATTTCTTGAAAGCCTTTGGGCGTGGTCGTTCCATTCCAATACTTTTTCAGGTAACTTATACATTTTAACTCCGTGTTGCATCCACCGCAACCACAACTCATAATCTTCAGGAACGGCCTCGAGCGAATAGCCTCCATAAATTTCCACTATCGATTTTCTGAACATCACCGAAGGATGAGCCAAAGGAGATTCGACAAAGCGATGCATATAAATTTCTTCGGAAGTTTTCCATGCATTGATTTGCTCAACAAATTTTTCATAGCCCCCGGCATTCTCTATTTCAGAAATAAAACTTACCAACCCCGAAACTAAACCTATATCATCATGCTCATTTAGAAAATGAGATTGCAGTTGCAACCTGTCGGGGATAGAAACATCATCGGCATCCATGCGCGCAATGTATTTTCCACTGCAATAACTCAATCCAGTGTTGAGCGCGTAAGCTATTCCTGTTTCAGACTCATGAATAAGCCTGATTCTTTCATCATTATCCGATTGTGTTTTTGCCCAAAGCGCATCGGGTGTTTTTTCTTTATCATTATTATTCACCAATATCAACTCCCAATGGCTGAAAGTTTGATTTTTTATGGAATCAACCGCACGACTCAAAGCTTCAACTTCGGCATTACGAAAAGGCATTAATACAGAAACCTCTACAGGAAATGACATGTGGCAAAGTTAATTTCTTCATTAATTGCACTGACTAAGGGAAAGAATACATTCATTCGCTATTTGCCAAATAACGCAAAACCACATTATTACATTAGCTTTGCAGTACTATTATGCAATTTGAAGATTTTAATTTCCATCCTGAAATAAACGAAGGATTATTTTCGATGGGTTTCAATAAACCCACACCCATTCAGGAACAAGCCATACCGACAATTTTAAGCAACAAAGATTTAATTGCCTGTGCACAAACCGGCACCGGCAAAACAGCGGCTTATGTATTGCCCGTGTTGAACAAAATTTTGTCTGCCGAAAACCGCCAGCTCAATACCCTCATTATTGCACCTACCCGCGAATTGGCGTTGCAGATAGACCAGCAGATTGAAGGTTTTGCCTATTTCACAGGCGTAAGTTCTATTGCCATTTATGGCGGTGGCGATGGCGCAACTTGGGACAGGCAAAAAAAGGCTTTAATGCAAGGCGCTGAAATTATTATCGGCACTCCCGGAAGATTGATTGCTCAGTTGCAATCGGGTGCTGTAAAATTCGAACACCTGCAACACCTTATTTTAGACGAAGCCGACCGCATGTTGGATATGGGTTTCTATGAAGACATTTTGCGCATCATTAATTACCTGCCTAAAAAAAGGCAAACGCTGTTGTTCTCTGCCACCATGCCGCCCCGCATCAGAACCTTAGCCGAAAAAATTCTCAATAATCCCGAACAAATCAATATCGCTCTTTCAAAACCGGCTGAAGGCATCTTGCAACAAGCATATCTAACGTTTGATAATCAGAAAGAAAAACTGTTGCACAGTATTTTGAGAAACGGAAATTTCAAGAGCATCATCATCTTTGCTTCTACCAAAGACAATGTAAAAAAACTCAATATTGACCTGCAACGTGCAGGATTCAAATGCAAAGCTTTCCATTCAGATCTGGAACAGGTGGAGCGCGAAAACATTATGCGCCAATTCAAAAGCGGCAATCTTTCTATTTTGGTGGGAACCGATGTTTTATCGAGAGGAATTGATGTGGAAGGCATTGATTTGGTAGTGAATTATGATGTGCCGCCCGACCCCGAAGATTATATTCACCGCATCGGGAGAACCGCCCGCGCGGAAAGCACCGGAACAGCTATCACGTTCATCAATGAAAAAGACCAGGCTCGTTTTTTTACTATTGAAAATCTGATAGGAAAAGAAATTGAAAAAGTGGCGCTGCCTGCCGAATTGGGCGCTGCACCCGAATACCGCCCCGAAGTAAAACGCTTTCACGACAAACGAAGAAGCGGTGGCGGCAATAAATCATTCAACAAAAACAAATCGGGAAGCAGAGACCGAAAATGGCAGCCTAAAAAAAATAGTTAAGCGCCTTAAAATTAATGTTCAAATTTGGCGAACGCCATCTGAAATCTGAACCATATACGCATCGCCTTCTATTCCGGTTGCAGCAGTGTAATACTTTAAAATTTCTTTCATAAAAGTTAAAGTTTTTTCTTTTTCAACTATCGCTATGGCGCAGCCGCCAAATCCTGCTCCGGTCATTTTAGCGCCCATACAACCGTTAAATTTTTTCGCAAAATCAATGAATGTATCTAATTCCTTTCCAGAAACTTCATAATTATCCCGAAGCGAATCATGGCTCTGAAACAACATTTTTCCGAAGGCTTCAATATTTCCCTGTTTCAATACTTCGGCAGCACTAGCCACCCGCACATTTTCCGACACCACATGAACTGCCCTATTGAATAGTATTGTGTCTTTCACATATTGCTGCACCATTTCAATACTGGCATTTGCCAGGCACGAAATGCTTTCGTGTTGCTGAATGAGTTGTAAGGCTTTGGCACATTCTTCTACACGCAAATTAAAAGTACTGTCTAACAGTTCGCGTTTTTTATTGGTGTTAAGTATTATCAAATCATGCCGATTCAAAAGCAAAGGCAAATATTCATATTCGAGCGAAGTGCAGTCGAGTTTGATAGCATGGTCTGTTTTTCCAAGCACCACAGCAAACTGGTCCATAATTCCGCACTGCACCTTGATAAAATTATTTTCTACATCTTTTGCAGCTAAGGCTAACTCCTCGCGTGAAATTTCAATATAATTGAACAGCGAAATTATAAATCCGGTAAGCGTTTCGATAGCTGCCGAAGAAGACAAGCCGGCACCTGCAGGCAATGTAGATTCAAATATGATTTCGCAACCCGAAATGAGATACCCTTTGTTTATAAAATAACGAAACATCCCCAACGGATAATTTGCCCATCCTAATGAAGCATCATAAACAATTTCATTTTCAAGCGAAACAATAATTTCCTTTTCGGAAATAGAAGATTTCAGGCAAAGAACATTAGCAGAAGTTTTACGTGCTACTGCGAAAATGCCTAACGATATTGCCGCAGGAATCACCAAGCCGCCATTATAATCAATATGCTCGCCTATGAGACATACTCTTCCCGGAGCAAAAAAAACTTGTACCGGCTCACGGTCTCTACTATAGAAATTAATGAAATCTTTTTTTAGTTGAAACACATCCATAGTTGGGCAAGAAGTTTATGGTTCCTGCGAAATAAATTTATTCAAAGCATTTCGCAACTCTACTGCCGTTTCTTCCACCAATAGTGGATTAGCGGCTGCACCTGCTCCGGTTTCTGATGATGCCATCCATTTTAATTTATCGGCTGCCCGAAGTGGCGGGTAAAATTCTATATGAAAACGGAAATATTTTTTGGCATCCTGAAAATTTTCATGGTTTACGGGCAATTGATGCACACACATCATGTAGGGAAATATTTTTTCAAAAAGCATTTCAAATGCACCCGTAATATTTTTAAGTGCCATTGCTAAATCTGAAATTTCTTTATCTGAAAAATCAGATAACAATGCTAAATCGTTTTTTGCCACAATAAATGCTCCGTAAGGATAGTCGGTAAAGAAAGGAATAAGCGTTATGAAAGAATCATTTTCTTCAATAATGCGCAAGCCTGATTTTTTCTCTTGGGAAATAAAATCATCGAAAAAATTGCATTCATTTTTTTGAAAATAATCTCGGCAATTCAATAATTCAGTATAAATTTTTGCAGGAATCCATGAATAGGCATACAACTGACCGTGAGGATGATGAATAGTTACGCCTACCTCTTCTCCCCTATTTTCAAAAGGAAAAATGTATTTAATTTTCGGGTCTGCTGAAAGCGCCTCTGTTCGTTGTTTCCAAATGCGTATGAGTTTTTCAATTTGCCCTAAAGGCAACTGATACAAACTTGTGTGATGATTCGATGAATAAAGAATGACTTCGCATTTTCCGTAGGCTTCTTTTTTCAGGAAAAAATCATTTTCGCTAACATCATCAGGCTGTAGTGAAAGTGTGGGGAAATCGTTGTCGTAAACGAAAATATCGAACGCGTCCGGCACTTTGCCGGAGCCGGGACAAAACGGACAGTGGTCTTTTGGTAAATGCGGGCGATTTTGACGGTTGCCTGCTACCATTGTATAAGTTCCTAAAAGCGGATTCCAGCGGAGTTCTGACATAATTGTATTCAAAGATAGCAGACAGCTATCAATGAATAATCAGTAACACATCAGTCTAGAGTATTTTATCTCGGTTCGAGATAAAACATGACCATTTCTTTGTTGTCGATGTTAACAGCAAATTGGTCAGGAATAAGTTTAGCGATGTCCCAAACTTCAATGGTATGGCGGGTATGATTTTTGATGTGCAATTTGTTGCAATTCACCAAAGTATATGACATATCATCGTCAGAATTTTTCTTTTTACAGGTTCCGTTAGAATTAAAGTAGTAGCCTGTAATATCACGACTTCCCGAAGCAAACCACCATCGGTCCACCAAATCGGTTTCAAATACTTTACAGGAAGGAGTGATGATGTTGTTGTTGAGCGAACATGCGTGAACCATTGCCACTACAAATGCTGCTAATGTAAGATAGATAAACTTGCGCGTCATAGAAATCCGTTTTAATCCACTAATCCAATGCGTTATACGGTTTCAATGTATAAAGGTTTCTTCTATTTGTCAAGTTTATTTTTTAAACTGAAATTCCATGTATTCATGCAATAAAAAAACCTGCCTTGAATAAAGACAGGTTTTTCTGAAAAACAGAATCGGATTAAATATTACTGAACCATCAATCGCAAACTTTTCAGGTTTGATTGTGAATGACGAACAAAATATAAGCCCGCAGGCAATTCACTTAATGAAAAATTTATCAAAGTTGATGCTGCTTTAAATGAACGAACCGTTTTTCCGGTAAAATCGGTAATGATAAAAGTGCCGTTGAGCAGTTTTTCATCTTGAATTTCCATAGTAATTTGATTTTGAGCAGGATTAGGATACAATTTCAAATTGTTTTCCAAAACATATTCCTTTCCGGTGCTTAGCACCAATTGAGGCTCAGAAAAATCAAACGCATTCAATAAATTATCTGCTGCTTGTGCAGCAAGTGCAGGATTGTTCATCGTCATCGTAACATTATCTGTTTTCAAATCTATTCCCGAAAACATTTCATCTAAGTTGAATACCACTTCGGCAGTGTATTCATTGTGCCCGTTATCGTACGAGCCGTCAATGTAAAAATTTCGGTTAACAGTAACTGTGCGCACACTTGATAATTTGCCCAGATGAAAAGTCATATTTTGATTGAGCCCTGAGGACTGGTCGGATGAAGTATCCACTTGCCCGTCTAATCTCAGAAATATGTAACCGGTGCTCCAACTCCAATGCATGGAAGGCGTTTGAAGTGCCAAAGGATGATTAGCAGGATACACACTAGGGTCGCCATGATTTACCAACGAATCGGCAATACCAACATCAAATTTTATAGCGGTATAATTTCCGGTTCCGATGGCTGTTTGCAATGTGAAAGGGACATCCGCTTTCACCAAAATAACAGTATCAATGATACGCTCTGTCAAATCATCTTTAATGATTTTAATATTGCTGATGAAGTAGCCCAAATGAGACAACTCGAAATTGGTTCCGTTATAAACCATTGCAGTATTATACGCTACAGGTGCGTTGTTAAAGTTGGTTTTAAAAGAGATGAATAAATCGGCATGTGCCCAAACATTCCCGGCAACTGCCAGAAATATAATGATGAAAAGTTTTATAGATTTCATTGTGTTGTTTTTTTTTGTTAATGAATGAAAAGAAATTAGTGATTACCTATGTGAACAAATACCGAATCGCTTGCCGATAGACCATCATGGTCGGTTACGTTGACTATGATAAAAAAGTGCGCATGACTGTTGAATCCCGGATAAAAGAACGTATCAATGCTTACATTCTTTGAATGGTCGTGTTTGTCAATCATCGTAATCACATCTCCGGTTTCCTGGTGGCGGAGTTTAAGTGTATGAGTGTGAAGTTCGGTATGATGCGATATGTAGGCTTTGATAAACACGGTATCGGTATAGTCAAATTCAGCATTGTGAACCGGTGATATAATGGTGATTACAGGCGGCTTTTCGGAATGCTCGTGATTGTCGTCATCTTTATTGCAGGAAGAAAAAATAAAGAGAGCTGCCATGAAAAGTGCCACGACAAACAAAAGCTGAAAATTGTATTGATTAACTGATAATTTTTTCATGATGATGTTTTTTTCTTGAAGTTTAGTTGATTAAAACAAAAAAGAAACATGTGTTGTCCACCGTTGAAAAGGGGTAACATATCCCTGAGCAATGGATGAATGAATCGGCTGCATGAACTGAAAGCCCATTCCGAAATTTTTTATAAAAACATCCATCCCAATTGATGCGGCAAGGATTTGTCCACCGGTGTATTCTCGCACATTTTGTCGTTTTGTGTCTTTGTCTGCATGTTCAAAATACACTCCGGCATAGGGCATCATAACGCTGCGCTGAATATTCTTCCAATAAAAACCCCTCAAAGCGGTATTGGTTCGGTTTCCGAAGCGATATTGATGCTTGTTTGCGGTATTTATCCGATAATTCACATCATAATTTACCCCGAAAGATTTTACTTTGAGTGTGTAAACGGCATTGAATAACACATCGAAACTTCCGCTTCCGGGCTGCATATTCGGAATAACGAGTTCGTTATTACTCACCACGCCAAACCTACCGGTAGGAAGTTTAATGCCTCCGCCTGCCTGTAATCCGTGTTTTACTTTTTTATTCAGGCTGTCGCCAGTATTCAGAATTACGTAATTGGCTAAAAGTGATACATCGCTCAAACCACTCAGGCGTTCAAAGCCGCTGTCCTCATCAATTTTGGTGCGCACCGCCAAAGGCACAAAAGCGAAAATCTGCACTCGCTTGTGTACATAAAATCTACCCCACAGGTCCACTACATTGAAAAATTCTTTCGATTGTGCCGTGGTGAAAGTGCCGCTTTCGGGCGATGCGGGAGTATGGCGCGATACAAAACTGCTCTCGTTCCAACGCAGCGAAACAAAATGTTTTTTAAACCCCGGAAGTATGCCGAGGCTGTTGCTTCCCGCTGCTCCGCACACATCACATGCCAATGATGCGGTTGTGCCCATGAGCATGGTTAGAAGCAACCATGTTCTGATTTCCATAACTGATAATTAACAGATGAAAACAAAGACGCTTTAATGTTTTATTAAAAACATATCATGCGCTATTCATCGCAACGGCTGATGATATGACAGCAACTCGTTAATAAAAAGAAATTACACAGCGCGTGGCGGCTGAAAGATGGCAAATGCATACGAGCGGAGTTCCGATGTTGCAAATGCGAAATAGAGTGTAGTGAATGAAGAAGGTGTTAGAACTTTATCTGATTCAGCAGATGCTGTCCAAAAAATTTCCGGTAGATTTTCTGTGGAAAAAGGCGACTGCTCGTTTTGCGATTCTTGTTTTTGCAATTGTGCTTTTAATTGGCATTTTCCGTTGCATTGCATCATAGATATTTCTTTGTTTTCACAAAGTTCTTGAGCAATATAGGTTTTATTGATTTGGTAAGAAATAACAATTCCGGTTTTACCCATACCTGTGTAAAGTAGAATAGCCGCAAGCACTATGGAAAATAAGATTTTCACAAATGCAAATATACTAACATAGTATTAATGGCGGGGGTGATTAATGTCACTAATATCATTAAATGTGAACAGGAATAGTTGAAATCACTATATATGTGGCGTAATTCTATTATCCTCTACTTTACTTGTTTAACCCACACAAAACATTTTCATAACCGCTCTAAATTTATATCTTTGCCGTC
>CAZFFP010000045.1:0-30163 GCA_964518215.1 uncultured Chitinophagaceae bacterium | reverse complement strand
CCCTCTGGAGGGGGTTAGGGGGAGGAGAATGTCATTGGCAGCGTAGGGAAGAATCTATGACTTAATGTACGGGTGCGCTTAATTACAACGCTTAGATTCTTCACTCCGTAAACTCCGTTCAGAATGACAGCGCACGGTTATCATTGTTTCTAACTTAGCATAGTAAGAAAGCTGCCAATCGCACGAATTGAAAAAACCACCGAAATTATTTTGAGCGGACCTTTGGATGAAAATCAACGAACCTTACTGGACAGGAATAACTTAAAAAGTTTTTGAAGAAAGCGGAAAAATTTGTCGATAGATAAAATCTTTAATTCTATCTACTCAACATAGGTAGAATAAGGACTAATGATTGTTTGGTCTTTTACAAAAGCGTATTCGAGAATGAATTGTTATTATTAAACCAATTGTGGCCGGTTACGTGTGGTGCAAAATTAAATTCACTTAAATGCGCGCAATTAATTCAAATGGATTGAAACGTATTTTAAAGTATAAAAAGTTATTTTTTTAAGACAATGTTCTCATTGTAGAATAGCGCATTTGCAAAAGTCATTCTTGGTATTCCATTCTCAAATGCAGTGTTTGAGATATCGTAAAGACAAAAGAATAAGAAGCCTTTTTGATTAAGATAGTCAATCATTTCAGATATTTTGATATGTCTTTTATTAAAATCACACATTCCAACTTCTATCAAAATAAAATTTACTAATTTATTTTTAATGGTTTGTTCTGCGCCTTTTAAAACATCCATTTCAGATCCTTCAACATCAATTTTGAGAATGTCAATGTTTCCGATTTGGTTTTTTTCAAAAAAATTATCAAGAGTATCAATGTTAATAACTTCTTTAATAAGAATGTCGTTAACATTTGTGTTTTCATGCTTCAACGAATTAAGAACAGACAAATTATCAGGATATAGCGATATATGTTGTGTGCCTTCATTGAGGCCTAATGCTAAATTGATTGTGAAAACATTAGTATTTTTTGCAAATCGATTACTTAATTTATTAAATGTGGATTTGACTGGTTCAAAGGAGTAAATTTTTGAGTCAGGAAAATCCTTTTGAAATTGCATGGACATTTGTCCAATATTTGCACCTACATCGAAAATAGTATTAATATTACTGTTCGGAAATTTATATTTAATATCATAAAAAAGATTCATTCCTGGCGGAAGGAATTGTTTTTTGTAAACGACATAATCGCTTTTGCTTATAATATTTCTCAATAGATTCTTTATAAACATCGAAAAGTATAGCTTTATTTGTATTCTTAGTTATTTAGAATTTCATTGACAAAAATAGAATAATTTCTATCGGCATTATACTTTTCTTCCCAAGTCTTTCGGGCATTTTGTCTCATTACAATTTTCTCTTCAAATGATAAACCATAATATTTCCCAATGCAACGACTCACTTCTTCAATCGAGGGATTAGCAGCAAGCAAATAACCGTTATAACCATCTTCAATGATTTCAGATACCCCGCCAACATGGGTGCCTATACAAGGAATGCCATAACTCATAGCCTCCATCATGGAAACAGGAATACCCTCAGACTCGCTCAAATTGATGAGGAAATCAAAGGGCTTTTCCCTGTATAACTCATGAATAAATGTATTGCTGACACTTCCGGTAAAATAGGGTTCAAAGAGTTGGTTACTTGCCGCTAATTGACGGCTCTTTTCGACAAGTTTTTTTTCTTCAGGTCCGCTGCCTACATGTGTCCAACGAATTGAAACACCTGCTTGTGCTGCTTCATTCAGGGCTTCGGCAATCATCAACACTCTTTTCCTTTCAATAATATTGGAGCAACTGATAATATTCAGGCGTTTGTCTTGGTGAAATTGGTTCAAAACATTTCCCTGTGGCACGCCCAATCTGGAGATGTCGGTTTTAATTTCAGAATGTTTGGGAAACTTGTTCCTGAAATAATACATACCATCCTGAGAAATGAAGTATATTTTGTTCAATCGCTTCAACAAATATGGTCGGGCAGGAAGATATTGATATAAATGTTCTTCCTCGTAAATATCCCATCGGTGTGCACGGGCAATCTTCACACAGTCGGCATCGCTTAAGGCTATGGCTAATGCTGCATCATCGAGCCAGTAGGAATAGAGGGCGCATGAGTGTGGAGATAAATTTTCGGCTTTCAAATAATGCTCTATAGTTTTCAGAATATTCAGTGCTTTGCCTACAGAGGTGAGCAGTATTTTATTCTTCAACGGATGCGAAAACACATTGCGTAAAAATTCGCAATTAATTTCTTCGTTTTTTAAAACCTGAAAAAATACTTCTTGCCAAGAGATATGGTTGTTTGGGGAATGAAGCACTACAACATTCGATGGAACAGTTCTTTGCTCCTGCAGCCGAATAGTTTGAGGAATAATTATGACCCTCTGAAAAGCAGATGCCAGAAATTGAATTTCGTTTTCAATAAACGATTCTCCTTTTCCATAAGGATAAGCAGCCGTAATGAAAATCAAAATTTTTTCGTTCATGATTGAATTTGTGCGTAAAACTAAGCACAAGAAATAACAGATAGATTCAAGCAAAAATTATTAGGTTGTAGCCACGCCTATACACTTAAGCCAAAAGGTGTTATTAAGAGGTTGATTTTTGTTGTAGTTTAGTGTTTAAAACCAACAAATAAATGGGCTTTAAATTCTTCCTGAAAGGGTATCTACCATTTCGAATTATACTGACTTCCGCTTTTTTATTGATAGCATTTATTTCATCGGCTCAAAAATACTGGGTAGGCACGGGCAATTGGAGTGCCGGGGCAAACTGGTCTAATGCTCCCGGTGGCGCAGGGGGTGCAGGAGCACCCGGAGCGGGAGAGACTGCAGTTTTTGACGGGGGCGGCACCGGCAATTGTATTGTTGATATTAACCCAAATGTACTCTCTATAGAAATGAGAGTCGGTTATACCGGAACAGTTTCACAAAATGCAAACATTACAGTTGAGGCAGGAGGATTTATACAATCTGCCGGAACATTTTTAGGGAGTACGCAATTGATAAATATTAATGGTCCATTGACCTTAAATGGGGGAACATTTATAAGTACATCGGGCACCTTGACCGTATTGCAGGATTTTAGTCTTTCTGGCATCAGCACATTTAATCATAATTCCGGAGTAACTAATTTTTTGAACACTATCGCCACAAATATTTCAATTTCAGGATCTCCGGTTTTTTATAGATTAACTTTCACATCAAATGGTCCCGGACTTACTGTGGCTCTTACAAATGATATTACAGTCGAGAATCTTTTAACTTTTACAGGAAATAGTTTTGTAAGGATAAACAATCAAGGTATTATTCAATTGGGAGATGTTCAATTATCATCTACAAATGTAAACGGGGGAGGTACTGGCAGAATAGAATTTATTAATGGGATAGACCAAACTATTACTAGTAATGTAGGGGATGGTTTTTCAAGACTTCCTAATGTTATAATAAACAAAACTGGAGGAAAGATAATTTTAGTTGGGTCTGTTTCATTAAATGGTGCGCTTCAAAACCAATCAGCAACTGAAATTAGAGGCTCGGGAACTATGGTTTTAGCCAACGCACCTTCAAACACAATTTCAGGGATACCTTTCATAATTAATAGGGTGAAGTATATTTCTACTGGCAACTATATAACAAACACTGATTTTACGATAGATTCATTGTTAATACTTGGGGGCACTCTAGGTTATAATTTAAATGGTGTAGGTAGAAATATTGAGTGTAAGGGCGATATATCAATCACTAACACAAGCCCTAACACAAATACGCCTGGTACAGCTACCATTTTGATAAATGGCACTGGCAATCAGACAAGTACGGGTACTTTGTTGTTTGGTGCAGGAGCTCTCCCTAATGTTACTATTAATAAACCCAGTGGGGTAATTACTTTAGTGAACGTAACAAATATTTCAGGAACATGGAATTATATTATTGGAGATTTAGTAGGCAGCGGCACGGTTGCTTTTATTAGAGCGAACACCGTAAACGGACCTACCCATACTCTTAATAACGTGACTTTTTATACTAATTCTACTTTCTTCAATTTCACTTTAAATTGTGATTTGATTATTGAAGGAGAGTTAAGATTTGAAGGAGGTGCTACCGGTAACAATTTTACCTTTGGAGGCATAGGAAATTTATATGCAAAAGGCAACATATTGTTAAATAATGTTGCAACTGCAGGTAATGGAGGCGGAACAGCAAATATTTTTATTGATGGAATTTTAGGCCAAAGCATAATAAGTTCTGTCAATTGTGGAGCTAGTAAATTACCTAATATAGTTATTAACAAACCCTCCGGAATACTTGATTTTCAGGGCGAAATATCTGCTGCAGGAAATTGGGATTACATACAAGGGACCGTTAATCCGGGAACTTCTACAGTATGTTTTACGCAGAATAGAACATTAGATGCTCAAGGAATAATACAAACCATGGCGTTTTACAATGCCAGGCTTGCCGATGTTAACAGACGCACCCTATTGGGAGATATTATAGTCAACAATCAGTTGAATTTGGGAACGGGCAATATTCTCATGAATACCCACGACATTTATCTGAAAAATCCTTTGCCTATAGGTATTACCCGAACTTCGGGCTACATCGTCAGCGAAACCGACCCCATTGCAGGCTACGGAAGATTAATCTGGAATATCAGAAACAGCGGTGCAGGCAACAACTATGTGGTTCCTTTCGGCACCACAGCCGGAGTTTATATTCCGGTAAATTATAATATACAAACAGCCGGGGCTGAAACAGACACCGGAAAAGTCATTTTTGCCACCTACCCGACAGTAGCAGGAAACAACCCCAACAACAGACCTTTACCTACGGGTGTAACCAACTTCAACGATTATTACAATGTTGAAAATGCGCCCAATGCCTTAGACCGTTTTTGGATTATTGACACTATCAATTATGCTTCGCCACCTGCCGCGCACCTCCTGTTGAGTTATCGTGATGCCGAATGGAACACCGCTACCAATGCGCTTGTGGTAGCCAACCTGAAAATTCAAAGATGGAATGCGCCTTATTGGGCAATTCCGTATCCGACAACATTGGATGCCACTTTAAACAGAGCTACATCTGTAAATCCCATTAGTGAGTTTAGTGTGTTTACTTTGGCCACTAATCCCATTCCAACCATTGGAATAACTGCAAGCGATTCAACATTGTGTCCGGGCGATTGTATAGATTTTACTCAAAGCACCAACCCTGATGGCACTTCCTGGCAGTGGAGTTTTCCGGGTGCTACACCATCATCTTCAACAGCTAAAAACCCAATCAATATTTGTTATGGCGTAACCAGCCCGAACGATGTTTCACTCAGGGTAACTTATCCGAGCGGAGTGTTTACTTCTCAAACTAAGCCCGGTTATATAGTTGTAAATCCTGCTCCTATTGCCGTTGCCGGTCCCGATACGGTGGTGTGTGAAGGCGCGGAAGTGCCTTTGTTTGCCGGTGGCGGGGTAACTTATGAGTGGAGTCCTGCCAATACTTTGAATAATCCCAACATTGCCAATCCTATTTCTAACCCTACAGCTACCACCACTTATTCGGTGATTGTTACCGATGCCAATGGTTGTAAAGACACTGCCGATGTAAGCGTTACTGCCACGCCATCTACACTTGCTTTGGTAATGGGAATTGTTGATGAAATTTCCTGCCCGGGCGCATCAGACGGAAAAGTTTTTGCTACTATCAGCGGGGGCAGTTCTCCTTATCGTTTTGCATGGTCGAATGGCGACAACAGACCTTTCAGTCCGGTTACTTCCGATTCCACAGATACAGGTTTAATTTCAGGAACATATTCAGTAACAGTTACTGACAATATCGGCTGCGGAAAAATTGAAAGCATTACTATTAATGACCCTGCTGCCATTGTGATTGATAATGTTGCTTTCACAGATGCTTCCTGCTTTGGCGCAACTGATGGTACTATTACGATTACTGCCAGTGGAGGCACCGGAACTTTGCAATACAACAGAGGCACCGGCAATCAGGCAAACGGAAATTTCAGCGGACTGGCAGCAGACACTTACACCATTACTATTACCGATTCGAAAGGTTGTTCTGTTACAGAAACAGTAGCCATTGATGAATCAGACGAACTGTCTATAGACAACATCACCGTGGTGGATCCTACCTGCTTCTCTGCCGGCTCTATCACCATTGATGCATCGGGAGGTTCGGGAATATTTCAATACAGCATCAATGCTGTGGATTATTTTTCAAGCAATGTTTTCATCGGACTTCAGCCGAATACTTATGATGTAACTGTGCGCGATTCCAATGCCACTATATGCACTGCTACACAGCAGGTAACCCTTCAGGGACCTCCGGCAGTGGTGATTGATAATATCGCTATAGTGAATGTAAGTTGTAATGGCGGCAGCGATGGCAGCATCACGGTTACCGCCAGCGGTGGCACCGGTGCCGGATTCGATTATAGTTTTGACGGAGGTGCAAACTATGGCTCTTCCAATATTGCCACCGGTTTGCCTTTTGGAACTTATGAGGTATATGTAAGAGACCAACAGGATAGTTGCACGGCTAATCAAAGTGTAAGCATCACTGAACCAACATCGGTTGTAATAGACAACATCACCGTAGCAGATGTAACCTGCTTTGGAGCTTCAGACGGAACCATTACAGTTACAGCCAGTGGTGGCACGGGCAACTTGGAATATAGTTTTGACGGAGGCACGAATTATGGAGTATCGAACACTGCTACCGGACTTTCAGCGAACAGTTACGATGTGTTTGTTAGAGACGAAAATAACTGCACCGCAAATCAAACGGTAACGATTACCGAACCCACTCAATTAATCATTAACAACATCGTAAGCACTGACATTACTTGTAACGGAGCGAATGATGGAACCATTACAGTTACAGCCAGTGGTGGCACCGGCACATTAGAATACAGCTTTGACGGAGGAACAAACTATGGAGCATCGAACACTGCTACCGGCTTATCAGCAAATACTTACACTGTATTTGTTCGTGATGAAAACAACTGCACCACTAATCAAAGTGTAAGCATTACCGAACCGACAGCAGTAGTAATAGACAATATCGCAACAACAAACATCACCTGCAACGGAGCGAACGATGGCAGTATCACCGTAACCGCAAGCGGAGGCACGGGCAACTTGGAATATAGTTTTGACGGAGGAAATATTTATGATACCCAGAACACCACAACGGGTCTTTCAGCCAACACTTATGATGTGTTTGTAAGAGATGAAAACAATTGCACCGCGAATCAAAGCGTAACTATTACAGAACCAAGCCCTGTGGTAATAGACAACATCACAGTAACAGATGTAACCTGCTTTGGCGCAACAGACGGAACCATAACCGCTACTGCAAGCGGAGGCACGGGCATATTGGAATATAGTTTTGATGGGGGACTAAACTATGGCACTTCAAGCGTAGCAACCGGTCTTCCTGCGAACAGTTATGATGTGTTTGTAAGAGATGAAAACAATTGCACAGCCAATCAAACGGTAACGGTGAATGCTCCGGTTGCCACACTTACCATCGATAATATTGTCTCCACAAACATTACTTGTAACGGAGTGAATGATGGAACCATTACAGTTACAGCCAGTGGTGGCACCGGCACATTAGAATACAGCTTTGACGGAGGCACGAACTATGGAGCATCAAACACAGCTACCGGACTTTCACCGAACAGCTATGATATTTTCGTGATAGACGAAAACAATTGCACCGCCAATCAAACGGTAACGATTACCGAACCTGTACAATTAATTATAGACAATATTGCCTCCACAGATATTACCTGCAACGGAGCAAATGATGGCACTATTACAGTAACCTCAAGTGGCGGCACGGGAACATTGGAATACAGTTTTGACGGAGGATTAAACTACGGCACAGCCAACTCTGCTACCGGACTATCAGCCAACACTTACGATGTATTTGTGATAGACGAAAACAACTGCACCGCTAATCAAAGTGTAACGATAACCGAACCTACAGCAATAGTCATAGATAATATTGCTACCACAGACATCACATGTAACGGAGCGAATGACGGCACTATTACCGTAACAGCCTCAGGCGGCACGGGAATATTGGAATACAGTTTTGACGGAGGCACAAACTATGGCACAACGAACACCGCCAACGGTCTGCCTGCTAACAATTTTGATGTATTTGTTCGCGATGAAAACAACTGTACTGCCAATCAAACGGTAACCATCACCGAGCCCGCATCTTTGGAGATAGACAATATCGCCACCACAGATGTTTCCTGCAATGGAGCCACCGATGGCACGATAACCGTAACAGCATCAGGCGGCACAGGCAATTTAGAATACAGTTTTGACGGTGGAACAAACTATGGAACATCAAATACTGCTACAGGGCTTTCAGCAAACAGCTATGATGTATTTGTGATAGACGAAAACAATTGCACCGCCAATCAGAGCGTAACGATAATTGAGCCGTCTGCCATCACCATTGATAATATCGTTAGCAACAACATTAGCTGTAACGGAGCGAACGATGGCACAATTACGGTAATAGCCAGTGGCGGCACCGGCACATTAGAATACAGTTTTGATGGAGGAACAAACTACGGAACATCGAACACTACTGCCGGCTTATCTGCCAACACATACGATGTATTTGTGAGAGACGAAAACAACTGCACCGCGAATCAAAGTGTAACGATAACCGAACCTACAGCAATAGTCATAGATAATATTGCTACCACAGACATCACATGTAACGGAGCGAATGACGGCACTATTACCGTAACAGCCTCAGGCGGCACGGGAATATTGGAATACAGTTTTGACGGAGGCACAAACTATGGCACAACGAACACCGCCAACGGTCTGCCTGCTAACAATTTTGATGTATTTGTTCGCGATGAAAACAACTGTACTGCCAATCAAACGGTAACCATCACCGAGCCGACACAGCTATTAATAGATAATATTACAGTAACCGATGTAAGTTGTTTTGGCGCTTCAGACGGAACGATTACAGTTACAGCAAGTGGAGGAACCGGCTCCTTGGAATACAGTTTTGACGCAGGCACGAACTATGGCACAGCCAACTCAGCAACAGTCTTATCAGCGAATACTTACGATGTATTTGTTCGCGATGAAAACAATTGCACAACAAACCAAAGTGTAAGTATTACAGAACCTACAGCAGTAGTAATAGACAATATTGCCACCACAGATATTACCTGCAACGGAGCAAATGATGGAACGATTACGGTAACGGCCTCAGGCGGCACCGGCACATTAGAATACAGCTTTGACGGAGGCACAAACTATGGAACATCAAACAATGCTACCGGACTTTCAGCAAACAGCTATGATGTATTTGTGATAGACGAAAACAATTGCACCGCCAATCAGAGCGTAACGATAATTGAGCCGTCTGCCATCACCATTGATAATATCGTTAGCAACAACATTAGCTGTAACGGAGCGAACGATGGCACAATTACGGTAATAGCCAGTGGCGGCACCGGCAACTTGGAATACAGTTTTGACGGAGGCACAAATTATGGCTCGACCAACATCGCCAACGGTCTGCCGCCTAACAATTATGATGTATTTGTGAGAGATGAAAACAACTGCACAGCTAATCAAAGTGTAAGTATTACAGAACCTACATTAGTAGTAATAGATAACATCACCGTAACAGATGTAACCTGCTTTGGAGCAACTGATGGTTCTATAACAGTAACAGCGAGTGGCGGCACGGGCATATTGGAATACAGTTTTGATGGAGGAACCACATATAACATATCAAACATTGCCACAGGATTATCTGCCAACACTTATGATGTGTTTGTAAGAGATGAAAACAATTGCACCGCGAATCAAAGTGTAAGTATTTCAGAACCATCACTAGTTGTGATAGATAATATTGCCACCACCAATCTTACTTGCGGAGGAGCGAATGATGGAACGATTACAGTAACTGCAAGTGGCGGCACGGGTATATTGGAATACAGTTTTGATGGAGGAAATAATTATGCTGCCCAAAATACCGCAACGGGACTTTCTGCCAACACTTATGATGTGTTTGTAAGAGACGAAAATAACTGCATAGCCAATCAAAGTTTAAGCATTACAGAACCAACAGCAGTAGTAATAGACAATAGCGCTACCACAAATATCACTTGCAACGGAGCGAATGATGGAACGATAACCGTAACTGCAAGTGGCGGCACAGGCAACTTGGAATACAGTTTTGACGGAGGAAATACTTATAATACACCAAATTCCGCAACGGGACTTTCTGCCAACACTTATGATGTGTTTGTAAGAGACGAAAACAACTGCACAGCCAATCAAAGCGTAAGTATTACAGAACCTACATTATTAGTAATCGATAACATAGCAGCTACAGACGTAACCTGCTTTGGAGCAACAGACGGAACCATAATCGTTACTGCAAGCGGAGGCACGGGCATATTGGAATATAGTTTTGATGGGGGACTAAACTATGGCACTTCAAATGCAGCTACCGGCCTTCCTGCCAACAGCTATGATGTGTTTGTGAGAGATGAAAACAACTGCACAGCCAATCAAAGTGTAAGTATTATAGAGCCCGGAGCCATAACTGTTACGGCAGTATTAGACAACGACATCAGCTGCTTCAATGCCAACGATGCAGAAATCACTGCTGCTGCTTCAGGCGGAGCATCTGCAACTTACGATTATGAGATAGCGGGAATTGCGACTAACACAACAGGCGTATTCAACGGACTTCCATCAGGAACATACGAGGTAATTGCAACAGATGTGAATGGTTGCACAGCAGTATCGAATTCGATTACGATAACTAACCCTTCAGAGATAACCGTAACAGCAGTTTTAGACAACGACATCAGTTGCTTCAATGCCAACGATGCACAAATTACTGTTACCGCTTCCGGTGGAACTGGGGCTTTAGAGTATTCTATCGATGGCGGACTTATTTATCAGGTTTCTGAAATTTTTTCGGGACTGTCTGACGGCACATACACTTTCACCATACGCGATGCCAACAACTGCACAGCCATTTCCAACAGTGTAACAGTTGCCAACCCTTCGGAACTCACTGTATCTATGGTGTTGGATAATGACATCACTTGTAATAACGATAACGATGCGCAGATTACCGCTACCGGCAATGGCGGTACAGGTGCTTTAGAATACTCTATCGATGGAGTGAATTTTGACCCTAACAATGTATTCTCGAGTCTTTCAGAAGGATTCTATGAAGTAACTGTTCGCGATGATAATGGCTGTACTGCTTCTGATAATTTTGGTTTTGGTATTACTGTAACCAATCCTCAGGAAGTGGGAGTGTCATTAGCTGTATTTGACGATCCTTGTCAAGATGGTGGTTCAATAAATGCATCGGGTTTTGGAGGCTATCCCGGCTATGAATATAGCATTGATAGTGGAAATACATTTTCCACAAACAACACGTTTAGCAGTCTTCCTATAGGAACATATGTAATAACAGTCAGAGACATTAATGGCTGTATAGGCGAATCTAATCCCGTTACGTTTGTTGAATTGGACTTGTTAACAGGAACTGCTACATTAGACAATGATATTACGTGTTTTAATGCAAATGATGCTCGCATCACTATAGACGTGAATGGCGGTAATCCATTCACCGGAAACCAATATGGATATGAAGATGCTGCGTCAGGAATACCATTTACCGGCAGCACATTCCCACTACAACTTACGGATTTATCAGAAGGAACTTATGTGTTCACTATTACAGATTTAGAAGGCTGCACAATAACATTAGACCCCATAATAGTAATCAATCCTTTGGAGTTAACTATTTCTGCTACACTCGATAACGACATCACTTGTTTTAATGATAATGATGCACAGATTACCGCTTCGGGCAATGGGGGAACGGGTGTTTTAGAATACTCTATTGATGGAACCAACTTCTTTGCCAATAATGTTTTTTCCGCTCTTTCAGAAGGAGTCTATGAAGTAACTGTTCGTGATGAAAATGCTTGTCAGGATTTGAGCACACCTATCACCGTAACCAATCCCAATGAAATTATTGTTTCTGCTGTACTCGACAACGACATCACTTGCTTCAACGCCAACGATGCACAAATCACCGCTACTGCTTCGGGTGGAGCATCTGTAACTTACGATTATGAGATAGTAAATATTGCCTCTAATCAAACAGGTATATTCAGTGCATTGCCTTCGGGATTTTATGAAGTTATTGCAAAAGATGCGAATGGCTGCACAGCAATTTCCAATACTGTTACTGTTATCAACCCTGATGAAGTGATAGTGAATGCTACTTTAGACAACGATATTACCTGCCACAATGCCAACGATGCACAAATCACTGTTACAGCTTCAGGGGGAACCGGACAAGGATTTACTTACAGCATTGATGGAAATAATTATGTCGCAAACAATGTCTTTACCGGATTGGCAGGAAATACCTACACGCTCTATGCACAAGACGATGCTAATTGTATAGGCACATTTTCAACCACTATAACGGTATTAAATCCGTCTTTGTTGGAAGTAACTGCCGTGTTGAATAACGACATCACTTGCTTCAATGCTAACGATGCGCAAATTACCGCCACCGCCACAGGCGGCACTGCTTCCGGAGGAAATTATAATTATGAAATTACCGGAGGCAATACCAACGCAACAGGACTGTTTACTGCTTTGCAAGAGGGAACTTATGAAGTAACTGCTACCGATGATAACGGCTGCACGGCTGTTTCAAATTCCATTGTGGTTGCCAATCCTGCCGAGTTGATTGCTACCATAGCCAATCAAACCAATGTGAATTGTTTTGGCGGAAGCGATGGCACGGCTACAGTTTCGGCTACAGGCGGAACGGTTGCCGCTTCATCTTCATACCAATACTTTTGGAATGATGTCAATGCTCAGATTACCGCAACTGCTGTAACTCTTTCCGCAGGAACGTATAATGTAGAAGTGCGCGATGATAATGCTTGTGTGGCTACTGCTTCAGTTACTATTACTGAGCCTGCTACTCCGGTGTCGGCATCAATTGTGGTGGATGATAATGTAAGCTGTTTTGGCGGCAGCAATGGCGCTGCTACTGTTTCGGCTACAGGCGGAACAGTTGCAAACGACTATCAGTATTTGTGGAGTGCGAATGCTCAAAACCAAATTACTGCTACTGCTTCCGGTCTTCCCGCAGGAACTTATTTTGTAACGGTGATTGATGATAACGGTTGCGAAGATTCAGATTCGGTAGTGATTACTCAACCCGAATTATTGATTCCCGTTGTGCAGTTAGACAGTAATGCCTATTGCAACGGAAACGGAAACGGTCAATTGACGGTATGGGTGAGAGGCGGCACGGCTCCTTTCGATTACGATTGGGGTGTGCAATCTACCACTGCTTCGCCCGATACCTTTAACGTAGCCACCGACCTCACAGCCGGAAGCTATACGGTGGTTGTAACTGATGCGAATGGTTGTTCTGCTACCAGAAACGGACAAGTGGGTGAGCGCCCCGGACCTACCATTGACGCCAACAGCATTCAGCAATCATATTGCAACAGAGCAGACGGAAGTATCAGTATTACTGCTTCTTCCAACGATACACCGCTTACTTACAGTTGGTCGCACGATACAGGTTTGAACTCATCTTTTGCAACAGGATTGTTTGCCGGAACTTATACTGTTACAGTAACCGACCTTGCCACTTGTGAAGAAACACTTACACTTTCTTTTGTAGATATTGAAGGTCCGAAAATTTCGGGCGCTTTGGTGAAAGATGCTTATTGCGATAATGATAACGGAACCATCATTCTTGAAGTGTTTGATGGGACATTGCCCTACACTTATGAGTGGAGTCATTTCTATTTGGAAGAAGATTCTATAGTGAAGCGCCTGCCGCCCGGACAATACACCGTTACCGTAACCGATGCTGCGGGCTGCGATACCACTGCTTCTTATGTAATAACGAATATTGCTGCACCGATGATTGCTATTGAACAATCTTCTCCTCAGCAATTATTATTAGGGGAAGAATTGTTGTTGTCGGTAGATTTAATCAGCGCGTTCGATTCGGTTACTTACCGTTGGATACCCTCCCGCGGATTAGATGCCGATGATGTTGACAGCGTGCTAGCATCGCCCGACAGAACTACTGTTTATCAGGTGATAGTTACCGATGTGGCTACCGGATGCGATGCCCGCGATACCATTACGGTGATTGTGAGAGACGAAGAAAATATTTTTATTCCGAATGCTATTACACCAAATGGCGATGGCGTGAACGATGTGTGGCGTATTCGCGCTTTAGCGGAACTGCCCAACAACGAAGTGATGATAATTAACCGCTGGGGCGATGAAGTGTTTAAAGCCAAACCATACAATAATGATTGGGACGGAACCTACAAAGGAAAACAATTGCCCGGAGGCACCTACTATTACATTTTGATACTCGATGATTTGAAAGAAGTGAAGGATGGAAGTATTACGATTATTAGATAGGGAGATTTAAGTAGTGAGAATTGAGATTGAGATAATAGATATTAGACGTGAGACAAGAGATAAAAATAGATTTCTGAAATTCTGAGGGCTGAATAGTGAGTTATAAAGTTTGAAAGTTGAATGTCCCCCTTGCGGGTAGATATGTGCGAAAGCGATAGGGGGAGTGTGGAAGCCTTGAGAATAGCAGGGGGATAACTCTTTGAAGTCAGATTTTAGTCCCTACTGCAAAGAATAGGGATAAAAAGTCAGACGTTAGATTGCCGTCTGCTTTAGCTGACGGGTATAGGGAGAGGGGATGAGGCTGATAAGTTTGAAATATTGGTCATGTTGAGGCTGTATCAAAAGCCTGTCATGGTGAGCTTGTCGAACCATGAAGTAGTTGAAGAGGATATATCCTTCGACAAGCTCAGGATGACATTTAAGAAACTTAGCAGGCTTTTTTCAGCCTCTATTAGAATGAGGCAATTTTTATTCGAATATCGCACTGTCGAAAATCGAATATCGTATTAAAAACCAAAAGCTGATAGCGAATAGCTAAAGGCTCAAAAAACAGGAATAAATGAAAAAATTACTTTTTTCGGTTCTTTTCTTCATCGCAGTTGCAGAGTTGAAGGCGCAGCAATGGCCACTCTTCAGCCTCTATCGCGACAACAGCTTTATTGCCAATCCTGCTATTGCCGGCTCTGAAAAGCATCCGGTGGCTTATGCTACCTATCGCAATCAGTGGCGCAAAATTGAAGGCGCACCCAATACGGCTGCCCTCAGTTACAGAGGCAGAATCGGTCGCTCGCCACATGGTATTGGCGGCATGATTATGAACGACCAAACCGGTCCTACTTCATTCACCGGAGCTACCTTCGCTTATGCGTTTCATTTAGATTTTTACAAAATCAATCCGTTCTACTGGTCGAAATTTTTGCGCAATAGTAAATTGTCTTTCGGTCTTTCGGCTTCAGTATATCAGTATCGCCTCAATGCCAATAAATTGTTGTTAGACGACCCCAACGATATGTCGGTCATTACCGCCAACAACTCACGCATACTCCCCAATGCCGGAGCAGGCATTTATTATTACTACGATAATTTTTTCTTTGGCTTTTCGGTGCCTCAACTCATTCCTTTAAGCATCAAATACAAAAGCGAATTTGAAACATCACTCATCAAACAAGTGAATCATTTCAACGGAGTGATAGGTGGCGTAATTCCTATAAAAAAGAATCTCCATTTCATTGAGCCTTTAGCTTGGGTGCGATTTGCCGCAGGCGCTCCCGAATCGTGGGATGTGCATGTGCGCTATCGTTATAAAACTATATGGTGGGCAGGCGTTGCTTATCGTTCGTCAAAAACTGCAGTCATAGAAGCAGGTTTTATGGTGAAGCGTAAATTTCAGATTGGCTATGCTTTCGACCAGAATGTTTCGCGCCTGGCTAAATACACTGCCGGCTCGCACGAACTTATTCTGGCGTATCATTTTATTAAACCTAAGCGTAGGTTCTGATTAAAAGTTATTTTTGAAAGGTGAAAAAGGTTTTGATAATTTCTCTTTTCTTCCCGCCCTGTAATTTACCTGCTTCTCAAAGAGCTTTTTCTTGGGCAAACTATTTACATAAATTTGGTTATTACCCGATTATTCTTACCAGACGTTGGGATCACCATTTAACTCATCTCTCAGATGCATCAAGAGACACTGAAAGTACTGTTTTGCATGAAAAGAATGAGCATTATGAGGTTTATTATCTTCCTTATAAAGGAAATTTAAGAGATAGATTATATGTGAAATATGGTAATGAAAGATATAGATTCATTAGAAAGATATTGACTTTCATGGAGCTTCTTTTTCAAAACTTCTATTCTGTATTTATTCCTTATAAAAACATCTACAGCCAAGCAAGAAGGTTGTTAAAAAATAGTTCAGATATTCAAAAAGTAATTATAACCGGAAATCCCTTTAATACATTTAAGTTTGGATATGATTTAAAAATGGAATTTAACATCAAATGGATTGCTGATTACAGAGATGCATGGACTACCTCCGAAATAAATCATCAGAATGGTTTTTTTTTCAGAATTATAAAATGGATAGATGTACTGTTTGAAAAAAAATGGGTTCGTTCAGCAAGTATTGTAACGGCAAGCTCAAAGCCAATTGCAGAAGGAATTTCTGATTTAACCGGCACAAAGAGTGCTGAACTGTTTAATGGGTTTGTTGCTTCTGACTTTTCTCACGTTGAAGGGGTTAATAAGTACAAGCAGTTCACAATATCTTATATAGGAACTTTGTATGAAGGACAGCGAGCCGAAATCTTTTGTGATGCATTCAAGTCATTTATTGACGAACAGCTACAAAAGCCTAATGTCAAGTTATTTTTTCCGGGATTATCATTCTATTCCGAGAAAGAAAGCAGAATAAAAAGAATATTGAAAGGATACGAGGAATATTATGAATGCACGATGCGAATGGATAGAAAAAAAATTCTTGAAATAGAACGCAGTTCGCATTTATTGCTTCATGTTGGTTGGAATGAAAAAGGCATTATTGCAAGTAAAATTTATGAGTATTTGGCGAGCGGCACCAGAATTTTAGTAGTGCCATCAGACCATAGTTCTATAGAAGAAATTATTAAAACAAGTAAAGCGGGGACCTGCATTTCTGAAGTTTCATTGGTGAAAGATTTTCTGCAAAAAGAGTATGATGATTACATGCAAGGAATGGTAAAAATTAATGACGTCAATTCAGAAGAGATTCAGCAATTTTCAAGAGAAAAACAAGTTGAACGACTGGCTAAAATTTTATATGAATTATGAAGAAAAAAATAATCACTTGTATAGGCACCCGCCCAAACATTATTAAAATAACCAGACTTGAAGAATGTTTGTCAAAGTTTTCCGGCATTCAACATTTAATGCTACACACCGGACAGCATCATGATTACAAAATGAGCGAAGTATTTTTCGAACAATTCGGACTTAAAAAGCCCGATTTTTTTTTAAATGTTCAGGCAAAATCTCAGATTGATTTGATTGCTGAAATCATGGTCAAATTCGAGAAAATAATTAATGAGGAAAAGCCCGATATGGTGATGGTTCCTGGCGATGTAAATTCTTCAATGGCGTGCGCTGTTGTTGCTGCAAGACACGATATTCCGGTGGCTCATATTGAAAGCGGTTTACGAAGCAATGATTTTAAAATGCCCGAAGAACAAAATCGAATAATAATTGATTCTGTCAGTGAGATATTTTTCATTACTGAGCAAAGCGGGATGAATCATCTGTTAAATGAAGGAAAACCTAAAGAAAAACTGTTTTTTGTCGGTAATACTATGATAGACACATTAGTAAAATTCAAACAGCAAATAGATTCCTGTAGTCTTCCCGCTAATTTAGCAGCAAAAAAGTATCTGCTTGTAACCTTCCATCGCCCGTCTAATGTTGATGATGAAAATCAACTTAAAATCATAGTTTCATTGCTGATTAATTTGGCAAAGAGCACTAAAATCGTTTTTCCCGTTCACCCCCGAACCATGAAAAATCTTAATTCTACCGGACTTATTAAACAATTGGAAAACAATCAAAACATCATATTCACAGAGCCACTTGGGTATTTCGATTTTATAAAGTTGGTAAACTCATCAATTGCCGTAATAACCGATTCAGGTGGCGTTCAAGAAGAAACTACTTTTTTACAGGTGCCATGTATTACGGTTAGACCTTCAACCGAAAGACCTGTAACGGTAGATATTGGAACAAATACATTAGCATCTTTGAATGAGCCTGAAATATTGTCGTATATAGATGATATTATTCAGCATAAATACAAAGAAGGAATTGTCCCTCCTCTTTGGGATGGACATGCCACCGAGAGAATAGCAGACATCATTTCAAAATATCTCTCCAATAAATAAATCTATATGTGCGGCATTGCAGGCTTTCTGAGTTTTTCGGTCAACTTTTCCAAACCCGATTTGGAAAACATGACAAATGCACTTGCGCATAGAGGCCCTAATGCAGCAGGTTTTTATTTTAATGATAAAGTCGGCTTAGGTCATCGCAGGCTGAGTATAATTGACTTGACTGAAGCCGCTAATCAGCCCATGCATTCTCAATGTGGCAGATACGTAATTGTATTCAATGGAGAAATTTATAATTACCGCGAAATTGCGCGCGAGTTGAAAGTAACATTAAAAACAACATCTGATACAGAGGTCTTGCTCGAATCTTTCATTCAGTTTGGAACCGGCTTTGTAAACAAACTCAACGGCATGTTTGCATTTGTAATTTACGACACAAAAGAAGCGGTGCTATATGTTTATAGAGATAGAATGGGCATTAAGCCTATTTATTATTATCACGATGAAACCAATTTTATTTTTGCTTCAGAATTAAAATCGTTCGATGTCCTTCCAAATATATATAAAGGAGGAACCAACAAACAGGCAATAAACGATTTTTTATATCTTGGATATATTCCTGCACCGCTTTCTATTTATAATAACATTAAAAAATTTCCTTCCGGCTCTTATGCAGTAATTGGCAAAAACAAATTTGAAATTCAATCCTATTGGAAGTTAGAAGAGCAAATAGAAAGGAAAGTAATCACCAATATCAAAGAAGCAAAAAACAGGCTCAATGAATTGCTTATTAGTTCAGTTCAATACCGCATGATAAGCGATGTGCCATTGGGAACGTTTTTGAGCGGAGGCATTGATTCAAGCTTGGTTACTGCATTGGCACAAAAGATATCAGACCGTCCGGTAAAAACGTTTACCATTGGATTTAAAGAAGGCAAGTTTAATGAGGCTGATTATGCACGAGCTGTCGCAAAGCATTTGAAAACAGAGCATTATGAAAAAGAGCTCACCTACAACGATGCCCTTGAATTGTTTGAAACGGCATTAAATATTTATGACGAACCTTTTGCCGACAGTTCCTCTTTTCCTACTTTATTGGTTTCAAAATTTGCCCGCGAACAGGTAGCTGTAATATTATCAGGCGATGGAGGAGATGAAACACATCTTGGATACGGTGCTTATGAATGGGGCAAACGATTAAGCAATCCGCTCCTGAAGACATTTAGAAAGCAAGTTGCTTTTCTGCTACGTAAAGGAAATAACCGACAGAAAAGAGCCTCTTATCTTTTTGATTATAAGGATGAATCAAGAATAAAGTCAAACATTTTTTCTCAAGAGCAGTATTGTTTTTCGGAACAAGAAATTCAAATATTATTGCAGCCTTCGCAAACAACTTCTTTTTCCATTCAGGAACATATCGCATTACAAAATAGAAGTTTGAGCTTTGTAGAACAGCAGGCTTTGTTCGATTTACAGTATTATCTTCAGGACGATTTGCTAGTAAAAGTGGATAGGGCAAGCATGCACCATGCGCTTGAAGTGAGGGTGCCTCTCTTAGATTATCGCTTGGTTCATTTTGCGCTTAATCTGAGCGAAGATTTAAGAAAGCAAAAGGGTGTTACAAAATATTTACTAAAAGAAGTTTTATTCGATATGGTTCCGAAAGAATTATTCGAAAGACCTAAATGGGGCTTCAGTATTCCCTTAATTGAGTGGTTGAAAAACGACTGGAGATTTCTAATAGACACATACTTGAACAAAAGTACAATTGAGGAAACCGCTGTGCTGAATTTTGAGGTGGCGCAACAATATGTTAAACGATTTCAGAAGGGCGAAAACTATCTTTATAACAGAATTTGGCTAATGTTGGTGCTGCAGATGAATTTAAAGAAAATAAAATCTAACCATGAATAATTTATCTGTTTATCCCTTTATAATTTTCATTTTTTGATGCAAGACTACAACCGTCATAAGAAGTGTTTGATTAGCGAATCAAAGGTTTTAAAACCGATTAAAGGATATGAGAAATTCTATCTGGTAAAAAGCGAACCCGTAGGTTTCGTTTTTTCTGAGCGCATTCCGACAGAACAAGAGTTAATAGAAGAATATTCAAAGTATGAGCGCAATGATTATTATTCTCCAATTACACAAAAACGCTATCATGAAATATTGGACAAGTTGGAGCCATACAGAAAAACCAACAAATTACTTGATGTTGGCTGCGGCATCGGATATTTTCTAGAAGAAGCCAAACACAGAGGTTGGGAAGTTTATGGAACAGAGTATATGGATGATGCCATTGAAATTTGCGAGAAAAAAGGAATTACAATGTTTAAAGGCAAGTTGGATAGCAATATGTTCGACAAAGAATCATTCGATGTAATCACTTCATTTGAGGTTATAGAGCATATCAATAATCCTATTGAAGAAGTAATGCATATTCGGGTCTTGTTGAGAAAAGGAGGTGTTTTTTATTTCACTACTCCTAATTTTAATGCATTAGAGCGCTTTATATTAAAAGACAAGTATAATGTTTTGGCTTATCCTGAACACCTTTCTTATTATACTCCCAAAACGATTCATTATCTTCTCAAAACTAATGGGTTCACTAAGCTGAGTATGTTCACCACCGGCATCAGTTTAACCAGATTAAAAACAAGTTTTAAAGGAAGTGCGCCTACTATTTTCGTTACTGAAAATACAGAGGATGAATCTTTGAGAAACTTAACGGAAAAAAACAGACTTTTTCAGGTTTTAAAATGGTTGGTAAACAAACTTCTGATATTTTTTGGAATAGGAAATTCAATTAAGGGACTGTTTAAAAAAGTTTAGGATTAGTTTGGAACAGCATCACTATCTTCCACCGAAGATGTAAAACGAAGTCGCTACTTCTGTGCTTATCACTTATACAAGACGTTGTGTGTTCGTGCTTGTTTTATAATATTATTAATAACCTCGCCATTATTTGCGCTCTGAACAATTTCATTAGCAAAAAAAGACGAGAAATAAGTTCTACCCATACTGTTAAGGTGATTATCATCTGCAAAAAGACTTAATTCTAACGGGTAGTTTTTAAAATCTAATAATGGAATATCTGTAAAATAGGTATCTTTAATGTGTCTATATATCTCTTCATTATAAAACAAAACATGCTTAGGCAAAGGACTTCTCACAAAAACTAGATTTACTTGATGTCTACTACATAGCTCTTTAATTTTAAACAAATACAATATATTTTCCCTTTCAATACTATATATGTCTATAAAACTTTGTTCAAAGTCAAGTTTAACCATTGTAGAATCTGAGTTAAATATATGAGTTGGTGTTTTATGTTTATGCCACAGGTTATCAATGTAATTATCTCCATCAGCAAATATAATATTTAAATTGTTTTTATAAGAATTAATAATAGAGCTTGTTATTCTTACTGGATTTCCAGATTTATAAAATGTTTTAACAACAAATCTTTTATTTGAAATAGAAAATATTCTGGGCATATTAATATCCAAATATATCCCATATATACGGTTAGATGCCCAAGGCGATATCTGATTATTCGTATATTCTACAAATATATTTTCAACATGTTTGTTTTCTTCTAGTATTTTTTTTGCTTTAAAGTATGTATAAGGATATCCTTCGGTGTTTTGGGAAAGGTTATAAAACCCTTTAATAATTTTATCATCAAATGCACATGCTGAATGAGAATGCCCTAATATAACAGAATGTACATTTGATGGTATTTTAAAATAATTACCTGTTGAAATAGTATTTATTGACCACCAAAAACTAAGTATGAAAATCAAAGTCAAAGGGAGTAGTATTAATATTAATTTCCAAATAAAATGTTTCATGGTCTTTCCTAAAACTGAAAATAAATAAATTGTTGTTCTTTACCGCCAAACCAAAAGATTGCAATAACTATTGCATAATACATTGCATATCTTACTGGACGCTTCCATGTAAGACCCAAATGCTGTATTGCAAATTGTTGTTCTCTACCTAACCACTCAATAAAGACAAAAATTATAGTAAAAATTATTGTTGTTAAAGCGTTTTTCATGCCTGAAAATTTTGGCACTTCATATAGCGAGAGTGATAAAATCTCCGAAATATAACTAAAGGCATGTCCAATATTTTCTGCTCTAAAAAATATCCAAGCAAAAACAGTTAGACCGAAAGTGATAAGCATTAACAGAAATTCCTTTATTGAAGGTAAATATTTTCCTTTTGCTACTGTTTCTAAATTATTTCTGTTGTTATTTGTTAATAATATTGGCAAAAAATAAATAGCGTTTAATGCACCCCAAACTATAAACGTCCAATTTGCACCATGCCAAAATCCACTTACAATGAAAATTATAAATGTATTTCTAACTTTTATCAAAGTTCCACCACGACTTCCGCCTAAAGGAATGTAAAGATAATCCCTGAACCAAGTTGAAAGTGAAATATGCCATCGTCTCCAAAATTCTGCAATATCTCTTGAAAAATATGGAAATGCAAAGTTTCTCATTAAGTTAAAGCCAAATAGTCGAGAAGTTCCAATCGCTATATCTGAATATCCTGAAAAATCTCCGTATATCTGAAAAGTGAAAAACAACGCTCCTAAAACAAGAGTACTACCGTTCATATCTGCTGAATTGTTGAAAATCTGGTTTGCAAACTCAGCACAGTTATCAGCAATAACTATCTTTTTGAACAACCCCCAAAGAATTTGACGCATTCCGTCAACAGCTTTTGAATAATCAAAGGTACGTTTGGTGTAAAATTGAGGTAATAAATTTGTTGCTCTTTCAATTGGTCCAGCAACTAATTGTGGAAAGAAACTTACAAATGCGGAAAACGCAATAAAATCTTTTGTTGGGTCAAGTTTTCTCTTATAAACATCAATTGTATAGCTTAATGTTTGAAAGGTGTAGAAACTAATCCCGACAGGTAGAATTATATTTAAAGAATTGGCTTTAATCTCTGTTCCGAAAAATGAAAAGGCAGTTAGAAAGTTGTCGAGAAAAAAGTTGTAATATTTAAAAAATCCCAAAAATCCAATATTTACAATAATACTTGTCCATAGAAGAGCTATCCGTTTAAGTTGTTTTTCTTCATTTTTGAGTTTTAGTCCAACCGCATAGTCAACTATTGTACTAAAAATAATTAATGATAAAAATCTCCAATCCCACCAACCATAAAAAACATAACTCGCTATTACAATCAACAAGTTTTGAAGTTTTAGATTTCTTTTTGTCTCGAACCAATAGAGTATAAAAACTATTGGTAAAAAAATTGCAAAGTCAATTGAGTTAAAAAGCATTCTATTTTATCCTTTTTTGTAAATTGTTAGCAATATTACCACTATCGTCAGACTGTGAATTTACTACCCGCTTTTTTCATATGCATATACATGCTATTATAAAAATAACTTTTCAAGAAATAATATTGAAGATATGGGGGCACGGTTCTATTTCATTGTTGTATTATAGGTTTTGCTGCTTTCTTTTAGAGGCAGTGTAATAAATATTACTAAGCGCAACCAGTAAGAACGGAATGCATGGAATTTTATATCTCACCAAAGCTCCAAAATTATAACTGGTGAATCCGACAGCAAAGCCGAAAATAATTGCGAAAAAGAGACAAAATGTGGTAGTGCTGTCAAGAGTAAAAAACTTTAGCGGGTTGAACATTCCAGCTTTAAAAAAAATTACAAGAAAAAAATAAAAAATTATAACACTTTCTATGGCTGCAAAAAGCATCACTACGTTTTTTACTTCCCATAAATAAGGGCGAAAAAAAGTTACATTCACTGCTAATGGAAAATATTTAATGATTGCACCCAAAGAATAATCCCCTACATCACCAATACTATATGCCGAACCACCTTCAGAGGCTATTGTATGCCACATTTGATAGTCCTTTGCAGTTCTCTCAATAGATGTAGTAGAGAATCTTCCCAATTCGTCTCCTATCACAGTTGTTATTAGAACAATAAAAACGATACTCATTCCCAGAAAAATAGGTGCGGACAAATTCCTGATTGCTGTATTTTTAATCTTCTCTTTATAACTGCTGAATACCCAATATACTGCAGCCGGAAGAAATGAAAGCACTATATAACCTTTTATGTTGCTGATAATAAAGATCAACAGAAATATTTTGATAATAGATGTGTTAAAATATTTTCTTTTGAGCAGTCCGAAATAAATATAATAAGTAAGTATTCCTAACAATGTAAAAGTCATGGTATCTTTTAAAATTGCCGAACCCCAAAAACAAACTGAGGGTAGAAAGAGAATAGCATAAGAGTATAGGTTTTTATTGTTTGGGTTGTAGTCAACAAACACCTGAAATAATCTCCAGGTGCCGAAAATCGAAAATAAAGTAATAAGCATAGCCGTGGGTAAAAAAGCATTTGCGCCAAAGAAAGAGAAAGCACTGACTATTTTGATAAAAAAAGAATCGCTTCCGGACTCTTTAAAAATATAATAGTATCCGTTGAAAAAAGAATTATGAATTTTTGTATTATACTTAATCGAAAAGAAACTTTCATAATCGTTAAAAACTACAAAATTTATATAAGTTCCTGGATCTTTGAAAAAAGTCTTCACCAATGCCTGACCCCAATAAAAAAAACCGAAAGTGTCTCCACCGCCATAGTAGAACTGATACACTAAGGCAAACATGATGGCGCATAAAATTTTTATCCAGAAAAAGCGCGTAAAAGTTTTTTGCAAATACGGGTCGTCACCTGCAAGGCTTTTTTTCATCCTCATGGAAAGAAATAATGCCAGCGCTAAATACAAAGGAAATAAAATCAGGTCCCTCGTGTCCATTTACTTAAAAATTATTGGGTAGCATAAAGATAGGCGAGTTATTTAGATGCGTTGAAAGACTAATACTCTTAGTCTATGGAAAATAATTGTATCAATCCATATCGGCATTAGCCCACCATTTTTTCGATTATGCCCAACACCTTATCGTCCCACAACATTTTGTAATGTCCGGTACCGGTGAGCGGAACGAGCTGCACTTTTTTGTTTTTGGCAGCAATGGCTTCCGAATAAGCAAAAGGAATGATTCGGTCTTCCACATCGTGCAAAATAATGATTGAATCAACAGTAGCTTTCGAGATATAATCTTCCACATTGACGCTGTCGGCAGAGCGTTGGTATTTTTTGAAAATATACTTTTTGATATGCTCCATATCTTTAGTTCTCAGTTTTAGAATGGCAGCAAATTCTTTCAGCACATTTCTGAGCAGATTGGGCGAAGTAAGCATAATCATTTGTTGCATCTTCAAATCAGTATTGTCTGCCAATGCATAAGTGGAAGTTGCGCTGCCAAACGAGTGGGTTACCAACAAATCTTTTATTTCATACTTGCGTAACAGTTCTGCAACCACTGCCGAAAAAGCCATCACGTTGGTTTGTTTGCCCGAACTTTTGCCATGTGCCGGTCCATCGAACGAATAAACGGTATAACCTTTTCTCAACAACAAATTTCCTATAGCGCCCAAACTGCCGCCATTGCCTTCCCAACCATGCACGAGCAATGCCTTTTTTTCTCCATTGCCCCATTTGTAGGTAGCGATATTGTATCCCGCAATCGAAAGCATGTTTTGTTCCGATTGATTGATAATAGCGGTTTCCCAATCGCGCACTTTGTGGTTGAGCGGGGTGCTGAAAATTTTAAATGCTTTTGCGGCAGCGAATGAAGGCATCAGGGTAAAATATATTCTGAAATAAACGGTGTAGAATCTGATAAGCCATTTCATAGAGAGTAGTTATACTTCAATAATATCAAGATTGAATCATTGCCAAAATTTCATCCACATAACTTCTGTCATTACACAAGCGGGGCACTTTGTTTTGACCGCCCAATTTCCCTTTGGCACGTAGCCACTCATAAAATGTGCCGGGCGGCAAAGCATGAACTATTGGTAAAGTAACAGCAATATCTTTTGCGCGCTTGGCTTCATAATCTGAGTTAATCGTTTGCAGCGAATAATCTAAAATAACGCAAAAAGCATTAAGGTCTTCGGGTTGTCTGGCGAATTCAATCAACCACTCATGACAGCCTTTCTGGTTGTCCGAAAGATATACGGGAGCCACCGTGTAGTCGGTAACCGAGGCGCCTGTTTTCTCACAAGCGAGCGCAATAGCTTTATCTGTGTTTTCAATCATCACTTCTTCGCCAAACGCATTGATATAGTGTTTCACTCGTCCGGTTATGACAAACTTAAACGGGTGTTTGGATGTGAAGCGCACCGTATCGCCCAATTTATATCGCCACAAACCCGCGTTGGTGGTAATCACCATGGCGTAGTTTTTCCCGGTTTCAATGGCTTCCAAACATAACGTTTTCGGATGCTCATCATTGGCAAATTCTACCGGAATGAATTCATAAAAAATACCATGATTGGTTGTGAGCAGCAATTCCTTTTTCGACAAATCATTCTGAAAACCGAAAAAACCTTCTGAAGCATTATAGTTTTCGAGATAGCGCACCCGATGATTTCCCATAAAATTTTTAAACTGCTCTTCATAAGGCGTAAAACTCACACCTCCGTGCAAATACAACTCAAAATTTTTCCAAACTTCAGACAAGTAATTTTTTCCGGTGCGCTCCAGAATTTGTTTAATCAAAACCACTGTCCAAGTGGGCACGCCCGCTATGTGAGTTACATTTTGATGCAGCGTGTAACGCATGATTTTTTCTAATTTTTCTTCCCAGTCGGCAATCAGAGCAATCGAAAGCGAAGGCGTTCTCACATAGCCGCCCAAAGCCGGCATGTTTTGCAACATTACTGCCGAAATATCTCCAAATGAAATTTTATGATTCACGTTGAAAACGTCATGACTGCCGCCCATCACCAAGCCCTTGCCATGGAACAGTTTAGTGTCGCTATACTGCGCTACATAAGAAGCCATGACATCCATTCCGCATTTGAAATGACAATCGCTCAGTGCTTCTTTACTCACCGGAATAAATTTGCTTTTATCTGAAGTAGTGCCCGATGACTTGGCAAACCAACGCACCGAACTCGACCACAACACCCGATCTTCGCCTTTCATCATTCTTTCTATAAACGGTTTCAGCGATTCGTAATCCTGCACCGGAAAACGGTTTTGAAAATCGCTATAGTT
Source organism: uncultured Chitinophagaceae bacterium (assembly GCA_964518215.1). GTDB lineage: Bacteria > Bacteroidota > Bacteroidia > Chitinophagales > CAIOSU01 > CAYSGX01. Next base: position 2,632 of record CAZFFP010000045.1, on the reverse strand, counting down.
ATTGATAGACTTAAAATCGAATTGTCGGCCCCATTCGGTAGGCTCAGATTTTTTCACCAGTTCTTTCAGAATATTTTGCTGAAAATCTATCGCGTATTGCTCACTGTTGTGCAGTTGTTTCAGGCGGGTTTTCAGATAAAATTTTATGATGCTGTTGGTGAGCAAGTTTGCGATTTTGATGTGAAAATAAGGCTAAGTGTTTATTAAGGAGTGAAGCGATGATTTTCCGATACAAACAATTACCTTCAGAAAAGTTTTTCGCTATAATCACTATCTTGCCGACATGGTATTTGTTACAGGAGCTACGGGCTTGTTAGGCTCACAATTAGTGAAGTATTTGCTTAAGAAAAATTACCAAGTGCGCGCACTCAAACGCAGCACGAGCGATTTGTCTTTGCTGAATGGTTTTGAGCATCAAATTGAATGGATTGAAGGAGATGTTTTGAATATACTTTCATTGGAAGAAGCCTTGGAAGGTGTTAAACAAGTGTATCATGTGGCGGGAATGATTTCATTTATTCCTTCGGAAAGAGATAAAATGTTGAAAATAAATATTGAAGGAACAGCCAACGTAGTGAATGCTTGTTTGGATGCTTCGATAGATAAGTTGGTACATGTGAGTTCGGTAGCAGCTTTTGGCAATTCGAAAGAAAATGTATTGCTCGATGAATCTACACAATGGGAAGAAGACGATATTAAATCGCCTTATGCCCGCAGCAAGTTTTTAGGCGAAATGGAAGTATGGCGCGGCATGGCTGAAGGGTTGAAAGCAGTTATAGCAAACCCATCACTCATTGTTGGACCGGGCTATTGGACAGGCTCCGGACCGGCAGCTATTTTCAACAAAATTGATGAAGGAGTTCCGGTTTATACTCATGGAACTAACGGATATGTAGACGTGCGCGATGTAGCCGAAGTAATGATTCAACTGATGGAGAGCAATATCGTTAATCAGCGGTTTGTAGTTAGTGCAGAAAACCTTTCTTATATGAATTATTTCGGTTTGGTAAGTAATGCGCTTGGAAAAAAGAAACCATTTATTCCCATCAGCAACAGAGCGGGAATCTTACTGAGTTTTTTCGATAAAATAAGAGCCGGAATTATGGGCGGTGAGCCACTCATTACCCCCGAAATGATAAAAGTAGCGAACAAGAAAATGCTATTCGACAATACTGCTGTGTTGAATGCGCTGAATTTTTCATTTCGCACTATTGAGCAATCGGTAAACGATACTGCACAATTGTTTTCAGAAAGCAAAAAAGCAAGAGTTAAGTATGCTACGTTTAGTTGACGATACCATTTAATTGTACAGACCCATGTTTTAGTTGCCTGCAACTCTCTAAACTTCTCCACATTTCAACAAATTGTTCTAAAACAAAATATTGAAACACTAATTTTACAAACCGCTTATTGTCACCACTTAAAAAAATCTTATGGCACGCATATTAATTATAGACGATGAAAAAGCCATCCGCAAAACTATGCGCGAAATTTTAGAATACGAAAGCTATCAGATTGAAGAAGCCGAGAATGGTTTGGACGGGTTGAACCTTTTGAAAGAAGAAGATTTCGATGCTGTGTTGTTAGACATTAAAATGCCGAAAATGGATGGCATGGAAGTGCTCGACCAATTGATGAAAATAAAAACCGACACGCCCGTGATTATGATTTCGGGACATGCCACCGTTGATGTTGCCGTTGATGCAGTAAAAAAAGGTGCGTTCGATTTTATTTCAAAGCCACCCGATTTGAATCGTTTGTTGATTACCATTCGCAATGCTCTCGACAAATCAAATCTGATTACCGAAACCAAAGTGCTGAAACGTAAGGTTACCAAAACCCGCGAAATCATTGGCGATTCACCGGCTATTACGAGCATCAAAGAAACCATAGAGAAAGTAGCTCCTTCCGATGCGCGCGTGCTCATTACCGGAGAAAACGGAACAGGAAAAGAACTCGTAGCCCGCTGGATTCATGAGAAAAGCAATCGTTCCACAATGCCGCTTGTTGAGGTAAACTGTGCTGCCATTCCTTCAGAATTAATTGAAAGCGAATTGTTCGGACATGAAAAAGGCGCTTTTACTTCTGCCATAAAAACCCGTGTAGGCAAGTTTGAACAAGCCAACGGAGGCACTTTGTTTTTAGATGAAATTGGCGACATGAGTCCTTCGGTGCAGGCTAAAGTATTGCGCGCTTTGCAGGAAAACAGAATTACTCGTGTTGGTGGCGAAAAAGATATTCCCGTTGATGTGCGAGTGATTGCCGCTACCAATAAAGACCTCATCAGGGAAATTGAAAAAGGGCAGTTCCGTATGGATTTGTATCACCGTTTGGGAGTTATTCTTATTCATGTGCCTTCGCTCAACGACCGGCTGGATGATATTCCACTATTGGCAGAGCGCTTTGTCAAAGAAATTTGCGAAGACAGCGGCATTCCCAAAAAAGTGATTACCCCCAACGCCATTAAGGAATTACAAAACATTAACTGGACCGGAAATATCCGCGAGTTGCACAACATCATTGAGCGTTTGATTATTCTCAGCGATGCAAAAATTCTTGAAGAAGATGTAAAAAAACATGTGCCATCGCAGCGCGTTACTCACAACCCTACCGAGTTGTTTGAACAGTTCAG
>CAZFFP010000044.1:3079-31006 GCA_964518215.1 uncultured Chitinophagaceae bacterium | reverse complement strand
ATGAGCGAAGACTTGCCTACATTGGAGCGCCCCACAAAAGCAAATTCTGGCAATTCCGATTTGGGACATTGCTCGAGTTTTTCAAAACTTCCCACAAATTCGGCAGACTTGATGAGCATAGGTTTTTAACTGTTGATTAGGCTGCAACCTAAAGTATTTGATCGAGAAACTAAAATTAGCAATGTATTTATTGACGATATTTTTGGTGAATTCAACTCAGTGGCTAAGTTGTCCGAATACAATTCCGTTATTATTATGATTGAACTTATAAAGTGGCATTAGAATTCATAGCATCCTATATCGGGAATTGACCCACGTGGGTTGCCGTCTATGTCGGTTTGAACGGTGGTAGGTTTTCCGGCATCACGAGCGGGAGAGTTATCATTCAATCTAAAATCGCCTGTAACTCTGTCTTTAAACTGAGGGTCTTCATTTTTTATACAATTCAGGAATTTTGAATCATCGCTTATATCTCGCTTGGTTCTTACCAAGCAATTTTCAAAGAAAAATTTGAAATTTCCAGATTCAGGATTCAGAAAAGAAGTATCTATTTCTTCTTCCAGAGAACCATAAATAATGCAGTTAGTAAATTTCGCATCGGTTTCTGCTATGTTGCAGTTTCCATTCTGGTCGCAAAACAAATTACTGATAAGAGCAACCGACTTACGATGGCTCAAAAAAATGTTTCCATAGTTCGCAAAAGTGCAATGCGTAAAGTTATATTCACCACCATATGCTAATGCCACCAAATGGTCACCCGAATTATACACCAGACAATTTTCAGCAGTAATTCTAGATAAAAACCCGAATAATCCGTATCTCAGACTATTCTTTATAACTGTATTTTTAAGTAGTACTTCAGGTGCGTCTGCAAAACTATATGTGGAGGGATTTTCAGTTCCAGAACCTATCGAAAGACCAAAGTCTGAGTTAACAATTTCAGCATAATTAAAAACATTACCGGTGCTGCCTCTCAGTATAAATATCCCATCCCATTGTCCGGGTTTATCTTCAAAAAACCTTTCTAACCGAATGCCTCTGAAAATAACCGAATCGGCTTGGCTACCATTAACAATAATTTTTGCGGTAGGTAAAACATAAATTCCTGAATTATTGCCGCCTACAAAAATTCTTGTGCCGGTCTCAATAGTAAGCGTGCACCCCGAATCTATGCCTAAGCTATTAATAATAACATAGGGTTTGTCTTTGGTCCATGTTTCATTACAAATAAACTGCGAAAACTTATATATATACGCATCCTGACCCCATGCCATGAGATAAACTTTTTGCAGATTGCCGTTGGTTTCAAACAGCACCGAATCAATTAATACTACAGGATTATTTTGATTATTTGGGTCAACCGTTACTGCCACAAAAACATACATGCTGTCTTTTCCGTTTACTTCTAAATTTTTTGCTTCGTTGCCCGGTTCACCATCAATATTCAGTCTGAAATTCGATTGTTCGCCTCCACCTAAGCGAATATTAGAAATATTCAACTTACCACTATTGTTGTTGATTATTTTGAACGATTTGGTAGTAGAACCCAATGTAGTAAAAACTGTATCGAAAGTGAGCGTATCTGAAGAAAAAGAAAGCCGATACTGATTATCAGTAAGAAGTCTATCTTTTTTGCAGGAAGGGAATATAAATATTGCTGAAATTATTAGTAAGCAAATAAACGAAGGAAGATATTTTTTCATGCTCAAAATTACAGCATATCAAACGACAGAAAAGCAAATGTATTTTTGAAAGAAAGGAATATTTAAATTTTACTTAGAAGCAGGCATTGGCTTATTCTTGCTTGAAGATTTACTACTGGATGATTTTTTACTTTTAGAACTTTTGGAAGATTCGTATCCGTCATCTTCCATTCTTTTTTGTTCTTTCTTTTCGTATTTGTTGTAACCCAAAATTTTGCTTGCCTTTAAACCAATGGGCATATACCAGTCGCGATTAATAATACCTCTTTTGGCGTTAGGAAAATTGAATGCATCATTATCTCTGTCGCTTCTACCTCCAATAATAGAAGGAGCTGCAAGAACCGCAGCAGTATTTCGTGTTGTCCCACTGTAGTCTCTGAATGTAACCGGAGCATCAACAGTTTCAAATAAACCTGTTTTAGCTTTAAGTGTAGGGTTGGCATCAACTATTGCTTGAAAATTATTTTTCCTATCAAAATAATATCCTGAAATATCATCTAAATAATCTGTAAATGTCATTCTGAACCCAATATCAGCACCCACCGTCCATTTTTTGTTAATGATAAAATCGAGATTTATGCCTACCGGAATAGCAATTTGCCAAAGCGAATATTGCTTAGGAGCAGTTCTGCTTGGAAACTCTGGGTCTATACCACCAGAAACGGTTTGCCCTTCAGTACCAACCTGTTGCAGCAAAAACCAAAGGTCTTTACCTGAATCTTGGTCTTTGAGATATACCGGGGCACCGGTCAGAGAATCCAGGCCCATTACAATTCGCGCCATAGGATTGTGCTTAAAAACAGCAATACCCGCATATACTGAGGGTGAAAAACGCTCTCCTTTACTGATGCCATATTGCAATAAATGAAAATGGAGCGTTAAAGCTCCCTCCATGATATCGTTTCTGAAGTTGGCATAACGTTGCCTTCGTCCTAAATCGTTGTCGAAAATATCGCTGCCGGCAATTCTGATATAATTCAACGCCAAACGTGCAGAAAACCATTTGGAAATATTGTATTGCCCCCAAATGCCACCCGACCATCTGAATTGGTCAACCGCGAACAAACTTGAAGCGGTTTCTCCAAAATAATTGGAAGTGCCTCCAAATATGCCTATTTCCCAAGTTTTAGCAAGCGATGTATAGGCACCAAGGTATGATAAGTCGCCCAATTCTGTCAAAGACTCCAGTTTATCAATATCAATATTTTCTGGCAGAAGCTTTCCGCTTCCGTCCATTTGATTATTCATAAACATTTGGGCAGGATTGAAATATTTCGATTGCAATCCTCTGTTGAATAGTTTATTGTATGTGTTAATGGCATTCATTTTCCCTATAGGAAATTCAGGCACCAAAAATCCTTCTTCATCTTTAAAGTTACTGATGACAATATAGCCCAATTCATTTTTCATGAAAGAAGCATCTGCAACCACAAAATTGTATTGTTTCTTGTCGGCAGATATGGTGGGCGAACCAAGCATAATCGTGTCAACTTTTAATGTTTGATTGGTGGTGTCGAAATAGAAATATTGCAACTGGGCGGTTCCAACCGGTGTTACTGGACGATTAAAAAATACCTGGAAAGGAACATTTTGGTTATTCACCTTTGGCATGGCACTATAATTCAAAACATCGCTTCCCTGAATATTCACTTTATAAATATGAGCGTGTGCAGTAGCAGATGGAGCTCTTAAAAATGGTTCGGAAATTAGTAATGGGAGTTCATTGTTTTGGAAAAAGTGATCGAAAGTAGAAGATATATATGCCGCATCGGTAGAACGGAAAAAGTTATTTGGAATGGCAAACTTTTCTCCTCTTCCCTGAATGCCAAAACTTATTTCTCTGATGATGGTATCGGTAGATGCATTGATTTGATAGTTTCCAAAAATGGAATTATTGGAAATTTTTGCCTGATATTTCTTCGTGTTATTATCGAATAAGCCGAAAACGGGAGAGTTGGAAGGAATTCCTTTATCAATTCCGTAGGTAACATTATTGGTAAGGATATTATCGGAAAAATTAAGATTCAGAATATTGTCCTGAAAATTTTCAATGAATACCGAACCCCAGTTATTGATGAAGTTATTGTTGGTAAAATTGAAATTAGTTACTTTATCGGTAGAAGCTACAAACGCTCCCAAAGGCATGGAAATTACTACTGCCGATTCTCCGGTATTTATTTCTTTAAACAAACAGTGTTGAATATTAACTGTTTTGCGATACCATTCCATATCGAATTTAATCGGCAATGATAGTTTAATAAATTTGGCATATCGGATATTTATGTCGCCACCATCGCCTCCTCTAACCACAATACCAACGCCTCTGTATTCTTCATCCAAACTTGTAAGCGTAACAAAGGCATTTGGTTCACCGACAATATTAATACCGCCTTCCACTACAAAAGTTGAAGTGTGCGTAAATAAAACAGTTGTGTTTTTCTCAATGGTTAATGTGGCTCCGCGACCAATTTTCACGTTGTGCTTCACCACATATACTTTGCTGGCATTCAGCGTTGTGCTGTTTTCAATAAAACCTTCCAATACTACCGTATCTTTAGGAGCAGTAGTTTGTTGCGCATAAACTGAAGGCAAGCACACAAAAACTGTAAGGAACAGTAAAAGCCTGACGAATAAGCTTTTGTGTTTTTTATGGGTGTAAATACTATTCATAACTTTTTCAGATTTATGTAATCCTAAATATACTGCAATTAATTTATTTTAAACACTATCGGGTCCATCTTTCTGTTTTTTCCATCAGGACCTTTGATGTTAATATTGTCAAAAACAAAAATGTCACCCGGTTGTGCTAATTCAATAAGTTCTTTGGATTTTCCTGAAAAATAGGAGCCTTTTACGTTTTCAGTAAACATGCCCAATCCGCTGCCGTTAATGTAGGTAACAGAATATTCAACGATTCTGAACTTGCTGTCAATCTCAAGATTTTTAGCGTCAATTTCAAGTCCCTTTTGCATTTTAAAAATTTTGGAGGGCATAGCACCTCCCACTTGTTTGTATAATACTACATCGGGAGCAGGCAGTTCTTTTACTTTAAAAATTTCTTCCGCCACTTTTTTATATCCGCCTGCGCCATCGGGCACTTCAAGAATTACAGAAGAATATCCCATGTTATCGGGGCGCACATAGTATCCGTCTTCGCCTTTAACAATTTGACCGTTATTGGTAGAAACCCTTATTTTGTCTGATTTGAATTCGGGATGGAAAACATTCAAAGGATTATTGAGGCCGTAATAAAGTATATTAAATTCTTTTTGGCTGATGTATGGCTGAGGATTAATTACCTTATAATTCAAATCAAAACTTTTATCCTGAACCGATGATTCCTGAAGATTTTTCACATCTTGCTGCAATTTATCGGGTTGTTTATCGGGGTAGCGAAAACGAACAACACCTTTGATTCTAAACTCACCTATCTGATCGGTTTTAAGTTTTATTTCTCCGGCACCATCTTTCATCATGAAACTATCCATCAATCTTCCATTATCGTCATAAGTAAAAATTGTGGCACTCGCTCCTGCGGGCATTCCTCCTCCACCGGGAAGTGTTATTCTTGCCACGCCATCTTCCCCCATGAAGAATACATCCATTTTCTTCACTCCTTTCTCTAATTTGAAAGTGTCTATTTTAACTGAAGGCTGTGGCTCAACAACTACTTGCATATTAAAGCCTTCCTCCATTTCATCGTAAAATTTTCGGATGACTATAGATTGTGAAAGTTTAATGTCGTTTTGAAATTTGGAAAGCAGCGCCAAAACAGTGCTGCTCGGTATATTATCGAAATAGTAATTTTCCCACGAAAGAATTCTACCCTCTGCTTTTGGCATTGTATCATTTACAACAAGCACAGAATCCAACATCATTTGTTCTGTTTCACTCATCAATTCTAATAGTTGTTCTTTTGTATATCGAAGCAAACCCTTGAGTTGTTCGGCTTCATTATCTCTTATGAACATTCTTGTGGGAAGTGTTCCGTCAATACCCCGAACTAAATGACCAAATTTTGAATATCCTCCTGCACCAACAATCAATTCTTCTTTGAGCGAATCTATGTAAACAATGGCACTATCGCTCACCATGCGTGCAATGGTGATTTTATCAATTACTCCCTGATATTTTTCTCTGTCTGATTCGCTGAGTCTGTTGATTATTTTAATAATTCGCTCGTTGTCCTTGTCTATTCGGTAATTGGAACGCTCTAAAGACCGATTCAAGTCAGTCAGAATTTCCATGAATTCAAATGGTGAAATCAATACCACCCAAGCAATCATCACAAGATACATTACGTTAATAAGCCTCTGTCTTATCGGATTGCTTGATTTCATGCTTTAGTTTTCTCTGCCTTTTTTAAATGTAGATGATGTAGGATTCAAATTTCACAATTATCTATTTTGCATTGCTTCGAGCATTTTTTCATAGACATTGCTCAGGCGGGCTATGTTGGAATTAAGCTTATTAATCTCCAGTTCGAAATTGTCGGTAGTGGTTTTCATTCGCTCAATCTGGCTCTGAAGGTCAACAGCTTTGGAGGCCTCTGTGAGTTGAAATACATTTTCCTCCAATTTAATAATGCTGTTGGCAAGCTTTTCAATAACAGCGCTATCAAGATTTACTTTTTCTAGCGATTCAGAAAGATTCTGAATATTTGAAGGTTCATTGGAAGTAAGTTGAGGAAATATTTTTTCCCAACGGTAATCTTCTTCTTCTTTCACCAATTCAAAAGCAGATATAAAAAACACTATGGCTTCTGTGGCAAGCCCCACGAAAAGCATTTCGTTGGCATACTGCCAATGTAAAAATTTAAACATCAATCCTGTGATTACCACTGATGCACCAACACCATAAGCTACGTTGAGTGGGTGTAATCTTGCTTTCTTTTTTACCGCCATAATGGTTAAGTCTTTTCTTTAGCTGGTTTGAATACTATCAAGTGAAAATAATTGTTTTCATTTGAAATCGGTTTAACAAGCGGTAAAAATAACCTTATTTTTTAAAAAAAGAAATAGCGCTGACTACATTTGAGCCGCGCCATTAACAACTAAGATATAAGCAGTATGTATTAAGCCAATCTATTGTAAATTTCTACTTTGGGTTGTTGAGATGTTTCAACTGCAAAGGTATTTTCCATGTAAATAAATCCTACAGCCAAAACCAATGTCATAACAAGCCTTCTCACATTTGTCCATTTCTTCATAGTCGTAAATTTTATAGTGAATGATAAATTGTTTGTACGTTGTTTAGTATTAATTGTTTCATCCAAACAACAAAATATTTATGTTCAGTCAATCTCGGCTATTTAATTTTTTTTAGCAATATTAGCGGCATAGCTTTGCACCATTCTATCAACCCCTACTATGAACCCACTGTTATTATATCTCACGATTGTTTTTGCCGGATGCATAGCCGCTCCGGTTTTGCATCGGTGGTTTCATAAGTTTTCTCCCTGGTTATTATCACTCCTTCCTTTGTCGGCATTTATTGGGTTTTTAAAAGCCATTCCCGAAGTTTCAGCCGGAGCAAGCATTAAAGAATCATACACCTGGGTTGCGGGTTTGGGATTCAATTTGCAATTTCATTTAGATGGATTGAGTTTATTGTTTTCGCTGCTCATTACCGGCATTGGAACATTGATTGTGATTTATGGAGGAACGTATCTTTCCAAAGACAAAAATCTTCCGAGGTTTTATATTTTTCTGTTTGTGTTTATGGGCGCTATGTTGGGCATGGTGCTGTCTGATAATATTTTTGCACTGTTTGTTTTTTGGGAACTCACAAGTTTGAGTTCTTACCTGCTCATTGGCTATAAACATGGCTATGAAGATTCACGAAAGTCGGCTTTGCAGGCTTTATTGGTAACCGGTATGGGAGGCTTGGCATTAATGGGCGGTTTAATTATTGCATCCACGATTACAGGTTCGCCCGTTATATCCGATTGGTTGCCCAGCGATAGTGCCTTTTTAGAACACCAACATTTTGTTTTGATGTTGGCGCTGATTCTTTTGGGAGCATTCACCAAGTCGGCACAATTTCCATTTCATTTTTGGTTGCCTAATGCTATGGCGGCTCCCACTCCTGTGAGCGCATATTTACATTCTGCTACGATGGTTAAGGCGGGCATTTATCTGTTGGCTCGAATGCAGCCGTTTTTTGCTGCTTCCGAAATATGGCACGCGGCTCTCCTCACTACCGGAGGCATCACTATGCTTGTGGGCGCTATTTGGGCTTTGCATCAAACCGACCTGAAAAAGATTTTAGCTTACACTACTATTTCGGCTTTAGGCGTATTGGTTTTTTCTATCGGTATCGGCACGCCCAAAGCCATACAAGGGGCAATGGTTTTTTTATTGGCACACGCTTTATATAAAGGCGGTTTGTTTATGATAGCCGGAAATATTGACCATGCCACCGGAACCCGAAATATTGAACTATTGTCAGGCTTGTGGATCAAGATGCGTCTCAATGGCTGGGCAACATTATTCACTTCTTTGTCCATGGCGGGCTTTCCTTTTTTATTGGGTTTTTTAGCGAAAGAATTATTGTATGAAGCAGCTTTATATCATCCTTTGGCAGGTATGGTTTTAACTGCTGTATTGTTTATTACAGGAGTCATTTTTGCTGCCATTGCAGTGCTGTTGGCTTGGAAAATTTTCATCAAAAAAGATGATTATCCTACTCAAAAAATTATTCAGGAAGTATCTGTCGGAATGTATATCGGACCTCTTTTATTAGGATTGTGTGGATTGGTTGCCGGTATTTTTCCCGCATCAACAGTGGAGACATTATTGTCGGCTGCGGCAACTGCGGTTGCTGCTTCAGCGAAAGAATTGCATTTGCAATTGTGGCATGGCTTCACTCCGGTATTGGGTTTAAGTGCGCTCACATTACTTGCAGGAATTGCGTTATATAGAGTTTCGGGTTTTGTTAGAAGCAATCATGTTTTTTGGAATTCCGCAGAAAAATTCGGACCTGAAAAGCTGTATGAACTGAGTTGGAAAGTGATTATTCGTTTTGCCGGAAAAGTAATTTCGATAGTGCAAAGCGGTTACCTGCGGTTTTACATCATGACTATATTGGTTACACTTTTCGGATTGGTGTTCCTTTCAATTTGGTATTACGAACTGTTCAATTTTAATTTATCGCTCACGGGTGTTTCGCTGTATGAAGTATTAATGGCAGTACTTGTAGCAATGGCGGTTTTTTTCACCATCAATGCTACTTCACGATTGGCGGCTATTGCAATTCTCGGAGTAGTGGGGTATGGAATAGCAATATTTTACGCCATTTACGGGGCACCCGATTTAGCCATGACTCAGTTTTTAATAGAAACACTTACTCTTGTGGTGTTTGTATATGTGCTTTACAAACTGCCCGGCTATATTAAATATTCACCAGAAGTGAATCGCGTAAGAGATATTATCATTGCTGTTTCGGGCGGAGCAGCCATGACTTTGATTATTCTTTTGGTAACTGACTATCCGTTGACTTCAGAATTGAAATTGTTTTTTGCAGAAAACAGCTACCTGTTAGGCAAAGGGCGCAATGTGGTGAATGTTATATTGGTTGATTTCAGAGCTTTAGACACTATGGGCGAAATTGTTGTGTTGTCTATTGCTGCTTTAGGGGTGTTGGCATTAAGTAAATTGAGATTAAAAAAAGAAACGTAATTAATCATGAACTCGCTCATTCTTCAGGTAACTATTAAAGTGTTGTTTCCGATGCTCATATTAGCTTCGCTGCTGTCGTTGTTTCGCGGGCACAATGAGCCGGGCGGAGGATTCATTGGCGGCTTGGTGGCGGCTTCGGCATTTATACTTTCCACGTTTGCTTTTGGCGTGCGAAAAACAAAAAATAAAATGCGGGTGAAACCGCTCATGTTCATAACACTCGGATTAATGCTGGCATTTTTTTCAGCTATTGTTCCGATAATATTCGGATACGGATTTATGGAGGCAATGTGGATGGATTATTACCTGCCTTTTATTGGCAGACCGGGAACACCGATGATGTTTGATGTGGGTGTGTATATGGTGGTGATAGGCGTAGTTTGCAAAATAGTTTTTTCAATAGGCGACTGAAATGGAATTGTTATTAGCCATACTGACAGGAATACTTTATGCAGGAGCATTTTATATGCTCATGAGGCGAAGCCTTGTAAAATTGATTTTCGGTTTGGTAATGATTGGACACGCATCGAACCTGTTTATTTTCACTTTGGGAAGAATATCGAAAGCCAAAGCGCCATTTATTCCCGAAGGGGCTGAAACCATTACAGGCGCATATTCCGACCCCTTGCCGCAAGCGCTCATTCTCACCGCCATTGTTATAGGTTTCGGCATACAGGCTTTTGCCATAGTATTAATTAAAAGAGTGTATCAGGAAACAGGAACCGATGATTTAGACACGCTTACTGCGACTGATAAACCGGAAAAGCATAAACCTGTATGATTCATATTTTACTTCCATTATTCACTCCGTTTGTAACCGCATTAATTTGTTTGTTGGTTTGGAAGCGTTATCGGTTGCAGGGATGGCTTACTATTGCTGGCATGTTGGTGATGTTGGGTTTTGCCATAAAACTTTTTTTAGAGGTGCGCACCCATGGTATTATGGTATTGCAGGCAGGAAACTGGCAAGCGCCTTTTGGTATTACGCTCGCAGCCGATTTGCTTTCTGCTGTTATGATGGTGCTCACGGCTGTAATTGGCTTAACGGTGAGTTTTTATTCTATTCCTTCGGTAGATGCCGCGCGCGAATCATACGGCTACTACCCGCTGTTCAATTTTCTGATTTTCGGAGTGGCGGGCGCATTTATGGCGGGCGATATTTTCAATATGTATGTGTGGTTCGAAATCATGCTTATTTCATCTTTCGTGTTGTTGGCTTTAGGCGGAAAAAAACGTCAGTTGGAAGGAGCCATCAAATATGTAACGCTCAATTTTATTTCATCGGCAATTTTTTTAGCAGGAGTGGGGATTCTTTACAGCCTCACCGGAACCCTTAACTTTGCCGACCTTGCGCAGAAAGTGGCAATGGTGCAGAACAAAGGTATAGTATCGTTGGCGGCAATGTTTTTTTTGGTTTCCTTCGGGATTAAAGCAGCGGTGTTTCCTTTGTTTTTTTGGTTACCCGCTTCGTATCATACACCTCCTATCGCAGTAGCCGCGGTGTTTTCAGGCTTGCTTACGAAAGTAGGCGTGTATGCCATGTTGCGGGTGTTCACGCTCATTTTTGTGTTAGATACTGAATTCACACATTTCATCATTTTGATTATTGCCGCACTCACCATGACGGTGGGCGTGTTGGGCGCAGCGGTGCAATTTGATTTCCGCAGAATATTATCGTTTCATATCGTAAGTCAAATCGGCTACATGATTATGGGCTTGGCAATTTTTAGTCCGTTGGCTTTGGCAGGCACTATTTTTTATCTCATGCACCACATCATTGTGAAAACCAATCTTTTTCTCATCAGCGGTATTGTGCATTATCTGAAAGGAAGTTTTAAGCTGAAATATATCGGGGGCATTTATCGCGATTATCCGTGGTTGGCTTTTTTGTTTCTCATACCGGCTTTATCGCTGGCAGGCTTGCCGCCATTTTCGGGTTTTTGGGCAAAATTTATTTTAATCAAAGCGAGTATCGAAGCGGAATTATTCTGGCTGATGTTCGTAGCGTTGGCGGTGAGTTTACTCACCATGTTTTCGATGACAAAAATCTGGAATGAAGTATTTTGGACCAACGAACCCGAATTTGAAAACGACCCTGAGTTTTTTACCGGCAGCCCCGGACCATTGTGGATGTTAGTGTTGCCGGTGGTAGTGCTGGCAGCTTGCACCTTGTTTATCGGATTTTTCGCTGCGCCATTTTATCAAATTGCAGTAGAAACCGCCCATCAATTGTTAGACAGAGATGCTTATATTCAAGCAATATTAAACCCCAATTAGATGAAAGGATTTCTTTACAATTTAATACTTGCATTTTTCGGGCTATGGCTCATAGAGTATTATATTGACCTGAAGTTCAATAAACCATTGATTTTTATAGGTGTTTACAGCGCCTTGTTTTTGTCTATCTGGCTCACTACTTATTTTTTCAACCGAAGATATTTTTTCAAATTTCCGAAGTTGGTGAGTTATGTTGTGTTCATCATTAAAGAATTGTTCGTTTCCAATTTCAGAGTAGCTTACGATGTGTTGACACCTGTTAACCACATGAACCCCGCCATCATCGGCATTCCCTTAGATGCCAATACCGACCGTGAAATTGTAACGCTTGCTACGCTCATTACTTTTACGCCCGGTACGCTGAGCCTTGAAATTTCAGAAGACAGAAAAACACTTTACGTGCATGAAATGTATATCCCCGGTGGCGATGTGGAGGCTGTGAGACGCAAACTGAAAGATGGTTTTGAACGCAGACTTTTAGAACTTACCCGCTAATGGAAAACTTCATCGAAATATCGCTTTATGTGGCAGTGGTAATACTCGCGCTGATTGCGCTGATTGTTATGTATCGTTTAGTGGCAGGACCTTCTATTGCCGACCGCGTTACTGCTTTCGATGTGCTGACTTGTGTAGTCATCGGCATGTTGTCGGTGTTTGCCATCAGAACCGATAATTATCTCTATATAGATGTGGTGCTTATCATGTCGTTTGTGGTGTTTATGGGCGCCATTGCATTTGCCTATTATCTTAAAAAAAGGAGAAAATCATGATTGCTTCTGTTGTCTCAGTCATCTGTATTTATATAGGCATTGTTTTCATTTTAATATCTGCGATAGGCATAATTAAAATGCCCGATGTTTACACGCGCATGTCGGCTGTTACGAAGGCGGTTACGCTGGGCGTGGGTTTTATTTTGGTAGGCGTTATTATTCATTTCAACGACACCACTATTTTTCTGAAAGCCACCGTTATTTTTTTCTTTCTGTTATTTTCTTTGTCGGTAGCCGCAAACGTTATTGGACTGGCGGCATATCGCGATAAAACTCCATTAACAAAACTTACCTTCTTGGATGAGTTGAAAGATGATGAAGAGAGAGATTGATTTTTTCAATCAGAAAGCACCAACATTTTGTGTTTTAAATTCTGAATTGAAATGGAAAGTGATTTCGGGATAATCTTCGCGCGCTACTTTCAGCATCCACTCTGATTGTGCTAAAAAAACCAAGTTGCCGTCTTTGTCTTCCACCACATCGTTGGCTTTGTAGCGCAGAAATTTGTCAAGCGCGGTTTTATCTTCCGTAGTTATCCAGCAGGCTTTGTAGAGATTCATGGGTTGAAAACGGCACGAAGCGCCATACTCATGTTGCAGACGATATTGAATTACTTCAAATTGCAGTTCGCCCACAGTTCCTACAATTTTTCGGTTGCCTACGCGATAGAAAAACAATTGCGCTACACCTTCATCGGTTAATTGTCGAATACCTTTTTCCAATTGCTTGGTTTTCATCGGGTCGGCATTTACCAACTCTTTAAATATTTCTGGAGAAAAACTCGGAATGCCTGAAAATTGCAACTTTTCACCTTCGGTTAAAGTATCGCCAATTTTGAAATTTCCGGTATCATACAAGCCTACCACATCGCCCGGAAAAGCCTCGTCAACAACAGTTTTATCCTGAGCCATAAAACTGGTAGGATTGCTGAAGCGCAATTCTTTTTCTAAACGCGCGTGCTTATAAAATTTATTTCGCTCAAATTTTCCGGATACGATTCGGAGAAAAGCTATTCTGTCGCGGTGCTTGGGGTCGAGGTTAGCGTGTATTTTAAAAATGAATCCGGTCATTTTTTTCTCATCAGGCTCTACCACTCTCACATCAGTAGCGCGCGATAAAGGAGTAGGTGCAAAAGTGATGAACGCATCCAACAACTCGCGCACACCAAAATTATTTACAGCGCTGCCAAAAAACACGGGCGATAAATTTCCGGCTAAATATTCCTGAACATTAAATTCGTCATATACGCCTTCAATCAGTTCTACATCGTGGCGGATTTGTTCGGTATCGCGCTTGCCAAGCAATTGCTCCACTTCGGGAGCGTTGATGTCTTCAATATGCACCAGCGCTTCTTCATCTATCCTGAATTTTCCGGGCGTGAAGAGGTTGAGGTTTTTTTCAAAAAGATTATATACGCCTTTGAAATTGCTGCCAATATTGATGGGCCAACTTAACGGACGCAAGCTGATATTCAGTTCGGCTTCAATTTCTTCTACCAAATCAAAAGCGTCTTTGCCTTCGCGGTCTAGTTTATTGATGAAAACGATTACCGGAGTTTTTCTCATGCGGCACACTTCCATCAGTTTTTTGGTTTGATCTTCCACGCCTTTCACACAGTCCACCACCAGTATCACGCTGTCAACCGCAGTAAGTGTGCGGTAGGTGTCTTCAGCAAAATCTTTGTGACCGGGCGTATCGAGAATGTTGATGCGCAGGTCTTTATAATGAAAAGACATTACCGAAGTAGCCACTGAAATACCGCGTTGCTTTTCAATCTCCATAAAATCGGAAGTAGCGGTTTTTTTGATTTTGTTCGATTTTACCGCACCGGCTATCTGAATAGCTCCGCCATATAACAGTAATTTTTCTGTAAGTGTAGTCTTGCCCGCATCCGGGTGACTGATAATTCCGAAGGTGCGCCTGATTTTAATTTCGTCTGTAATGCTTGCCATAAGAAGCGGCAAAGATACTTAATGACAAAAGTATTTTTGTATAAAAACAAAAAAGCCACTTTCAATTCAGAAAGTGGCTTTTATATTTAATAATTTACGATTACATCTTGGTGATTTTCTTAACGCCTACTTTTTCGCCATTGAGAGTCATGGTAACAATATAGATACCAGAATGGTATTCAGTTCCGGTTGAACCAATAGTTTGAGTAAACTCTCCTGAAGTGAATTTATCATCTACTAAAGTTTCCATTTTTTTACCCATCAGGTTATAAACTTCAATAGTTACATTTCCGGGTTGTTCAATGGTGAATGAAACTTTCGAATCGTTATTGAAAGGGTTCGGGAATACGTTCATGTTTGCAGGAGCCAAAGTATTTGCTATTGCAGAAGAAACGAGAGGTTGCTCTGTATAGTGATAAGTGAAGAGCATCATTTCGTCTTCAGTTGTCAATCCGAAGGTAACACAACCTAAAAACGGAATGGGTGATGTGCAAGGTCCGGTAACATTCCATTTGGTTTCAAATATTAATCCGTTTTGAGCGCTGAAAGGCTCCAAGGGGTCGAAAGTACGAACAGCAGGATGTTCCCAATCATAAAAACCTTGGTCGAAAGTGTAATTATAATTGTAATTGCCGTCATATATTAAATCGCCTTTGCTTCCGTCAGCATTACGCTTCCAAATTTTGTAGCCGGTTCCATATTTATGTGTATGAGAAGAAATTACCCATATATGTCTATCTGCATTGCCTGAAGGAATATGTGTTCTGGTAACGGTATTTTGTCCTTGACTCAATGAAAGGAGTGCTTCATTTACAAGTTCCGATTGCATTTCAATAGGTGCATTAGGTTGGTCGTAATAATACACATTCAAATAAAAATCAGCAGGCAACACCTGAGTAGAACTGTAATTCTTAATGTGATAATCAAAATCAAGAATAGTATTAGGGTTCCAGAAGTAAGCAGTATTTTCAGGAAGGTCGAATATTCCACCATTTTGCCAAGTACCTGTCAGTCTGGTAGCGCCACCAAAAGGAAGTCCTTCGCCTGGAACAATTCTGGTTCCTTGTCTGGCACCTGAGCCATCGTCTGTACGTTTGAACAATAACATGTGGTGCGATTCGTCAGACATGATGCCATCCATGGCTTTAATTTTAATAACCTGATTGTTTCTCAGATATTCTTTTTTAATCACTTCAATTTCTTGCAAAGGGGCTAAAAAGATGGGACCCATACGCACTTGAAACCCTTCGTTTGGATCGGGAGCAGGAGGTCTAACAATAAAGGGAAGCCCTCCATTGTTGTAATAATCCTGAAGCACGGAATAGTTTACATGATTGCCAGTAGCTTGTGCTCCGGCTGTAATCCATTGACGAACCATTTCTATTTCATAAGGAGCTAATGTGCTGCTGACATCAGTGGTATGAACTTCTTCAGCTTGGTCAGTAGTAACATAACTGTCAAAACCATTGGCTGCTAATGTTCTGAAAAGGAAGCTGTTATAGGGATGTCCCGCATCTATCAATTTATTGCCTTTTGTGCTAGCAGTAGTGTTTGCCGGAGTGGAACCAACCAATGCAGTGTGCAAATCTGTAGCAGAGGCATCTACGTCAAACGATATGGCACCGGATCCACTATGGCAACCCGAACCTGCGCAATTGCTTTGCAAAATACTTTGAACGGTTGCAAAAGTGCTTTGTGCTGAGGAATTAAGAAAAGAGAAAAGCGAGAAAACGCTTACGAGCAGTAATGATTTTTTCATTTTCGTTAGTTTTTTTTAAAAATTTCCTCTAAGTTATTGTAAATGTTTGAAAATCACTTGCTTTTTTCACGTTTAAGATTTTTTTTTCGACAAGAGGAATTCGGTTGTCCTAAATAGTTGCCGTATTTTAAGATTGATAATTCACAAAAAAAAAGTTTCATGGTTTTAGTTCAAATTCTTAAACCATCATAAGCCAATTCGATATTTGAAGGGAGTTGTTGGCTCACTTCTTTATGAGTGCCCAATTGGTGGCTGATATGTGTGAAGTAAGTTTTTTCGCAGTTTAATTCTTGTGCCAGCGCTACGGCTTCATCGAAAGTATAGTGTGAAGGATGTGGTGAATGGCGCAAAGCGTTTAGCACCAAAACTTTCGAGCCTTTCACTTTTTCTTTTTCTTTTTCAGAAATAAAATTGGCATCGGTAATATAAGTGAAGTCGCCCACGCGAAAACCCAACACCGGCATACGGGCATGAAGCACATCAATGGGAATAATTTTAATGCCGCAAACTTCAAATGGATTTGAATCAATCAAATTTAACTTGAGGCGGGGAATGCCGGGATACGGATTTTTATTATCGAAAGCATAGTCGAAATGTTTGAGCAATGCGCTTTGAGTAGCTTCGGTGAGGTAGAAGTCAATATCTTTTTTCAGAATGAAATTATAAGCGCGAATATCATCAATGCCTGCGGTGTGGTCGCGGTGGCTGTGCGTCATGAGGATGGCATCGAGTTGCATCACTTTTTCGCGAAGCATTTGCGCGCGAAAATCAGGTCCGCAGTCTATCACCAAAGTTTTTCCCTGTGTTTCAATCATCACCGAACTGCGCAGTCGTTTGTCGTGCGGAGCGTCAGAGCGGCACACCTTGCATTGGCAGGCAATCATCGGCACGCCCGAAGAAGTGCCCGTTCCGAGGAAAGTAATGTTCACTTTTGACTTTTGGCTTTGCTTTCAAATTGTTCAAACAATGGTCGTTCCTGTTCGTTCAGGTTTTCAAGGTTCATGTCCACTTCATGAAAAATATCAACAAGACAATTGATTTTCGCTTCGTTGTCGTAATATTTATTGATAATAATTACCTGCTTGTTTTCGAGCAGACAATAGCCCGAATTGAAATTGCCTTTTTCATAACGCAATACATAACCTCTCGATTTAAAAATGTCTTCCATTTTAGTTAAGTTGCCCGCAGTATATTTTAACATGTATATTTTCGTTTAGATTGAAGTTTACCTGAAAAAGTTTTAAAGTTGTAAGGTTACAAAGTTAAAAGGTTATAAGATTGAGAAAATTTTATTAATACTTTTCAACTTTCAAGCTTTATAACATTCAAAAAAACAACTAAAAGTAATACCGCTCATGACAATCAGACAACTGCCGCTATTGATTTTATTCCACATGCTATTGATAAACAATGCTTTCGCTCAACAAAACACTATTGATTCCGATGGCAAAGTGAAGACTTCCATTTTTGTGCCTTTCGTGGTGGCGGGGTTCAATGCCGCACAGGTTGATGGCGATGATGTGTGGGGCTATACCAAACTGGGTTTTAATGGAGGCATCGGAACATACATCATGATGACTCCGAAATTTTCAACGGCATTTGAAATGTTGTATTCGCAAAAAGGAGCCATTACCACCAAAAACAGCCGCTCGCCCATGTTTGATTATTTCAAACTGAATCTCGATTATGTGGACGTGCCTGTGATGTTCAGCTATCATGATAAAAGACGTTTCACTGCGGGACTGGGAGTTGTTTTCGGAAGTTTGGTTCGAGCGAAAGAAGAAAGAGGAACTAATATTGGCGCTTACCCCGATTTTGAATTCAGGCGGTTTTCTGCCGAAGGCATGTTGAATGCGAGTTTTTTGTTTGCCGAAAAATTCGGAGTGAACCTTCGCTTTGCTTATTCTTTCACCGATATTGCTAAAGAAAAATACGGCATCAGTAATCTGCGCGACAGCAGTATGCGGAATAATTTACTCACGTTGAGGTTGATGTACATCTTGAATTAACTTGAGTTATGGATTTAAATTTAAATATTGTGTAATCAACAAATTATATTTAACTAATTGAACTTTATACCTCACCCTTAAACTATTACCCTTCCTAAATCCTATACGCTTGTGTGAATAGGCAATTCTGGGGATAGGAGTCAGGTATGTTGATGATTGCCGGATTCGGTATTTCTATGCTTATTGCTGCAAGGGTAGTGTTTGTTGCTTTTTTCATGGGTTAATTAGAATGGGATTAGATAATATAAAATCACTCCAACATTCTCTTCAATCTGCCCAATTCCGCTTTGATGTGAAACTTATCAATCGTTTTTCTGATGTCTTGTTTTTCTTTATCGGTAAGGTGCAGACTTAAGGATGCTTCTTCTTCTTTCTTTTCGGGAATATATTCCAGATTAATAAATTCCATGTTGCCATTCACCCATTGATTGGCATAGCTCAACAGATAGTTTTGGTCGTATTCCTGCATCACCAGAAAATTGGAATAGATATTAGCAATGGGTTTCAACATTTGGTCAATAATAGTCTCGTATGAGTATTGCTCAATTTCGCGGTCTTTCTTGTAAGAGCGCACCTGAATAACTATCACGCCTCCGGTCTTAGCGTTTATCCAGTCTCTGAAAACATCAATAAACTTAACAGTAGTTTCCAATCCGTAATTATCTCTGAATCCGGCATCCATCACTTTCACCACAGGCTCTGAGGGCATGGTAACATAAGGCAGAATGTAAGGATAGGTTCCGCTCATGCGAATGGCTGAAGTAATTTTTAAATCGTAAGCGCTTTGGTCTTTAAACATGGCTGTAAAATCTACTCCATCAATATCAATATAATTACGGATAAACTTTTTATTTATCGGCTTCATCAGGTATGATACCGGTTGAGGAGTGATGTATAATTTGCGCTGGTCGTTAATAATGGTAGGTACAAAAATCATCATTGGAATAGCCGCTACTTCTTCCAATTGCTTGTAGTCTTTCAAAGATTTATCTAAATAAAAGTCGGTGTTTTCATTAAATTGTTTTTCAAAAATATAACCCCGGTCTTTCACGTATTCTTCGCCATTCAATTCAAATTTTCTGAAAGGAAAAACCAAATCGTTCACCAGTATGGCAAATGCCACAGGGTTCAGAAGGTCTTTGGCAATATTATCTGCAAACCGGGTGTTGTAACAAGAAGAAATATAATTTTTCTTCTTACGCAAACACATTTCGCGAAAATATGCCGCACCAAACATGCCCCCCGAAGCGCCCGTCATGAGAAATGTATTGTTCATGAGTTTGCCATTCATCATGCTGTCGGCTTTTTGTAAAATCAAAGTCGAAAACATAGCAGCACTCATACCTCCTCCGCTGAAATTGAGCAATATCATTTTTGGTTTTCTCTCACCGGTTTGTTTTTTCCACGCATTCAGAATTTTGATGGTATTCAAACTGTCGCGCGAAATATTTTCGTCAGAAGCAATAGCCTTCATGTGGTCGTAAGAGTATAGCGCTTTGCTGCCCGAATATTTTAATCCGTATGCCTTATTGGTATGCGTGAGAATTTGATTTTGAACCAACACATTAATCAGCAAAACTGAAGCCGCGAGAAAAGGCAACAGCCATCCTCCCATCCAAAAATTCATGAAGCCCGAAACAGAGGTAAGTATGGCAAACAGCAACAATGTGCTGGCTCCTGCCGGTATTCTGAAAAATTCATTTTCCATTATGAAGGTGAGGGCAAAAATGAAAATGATAATTCCCATTTGAATAATAAAAGCATTGTAATGATTTTGCTTAAAAACAGAGCGAACCATTTCATCTTCATAATGTTCCACACTTCTGATATGGCGAAGATTAAAATTGGAAGAAAGGTAATAGTCCACTCTGAATTCAAGATTGGCAAGCTCTGCTTCATCGAACAGCTTGTTTTGCTTTATAATTACTTTTTTGCTGAAGCGTTTTCCCAACTTAAGTTTCAACATGCTGAAAACATTTCGGTTGGTAGCCATAAAATAGACGGCAGTGAGCACCACCATAATAGAAAAACCACTAAAAAATCCTGCTAATGAGAAAAATACATCCTTCGGGTTAATATTATCATTCTTAATCTGAAACCTGTAGGCGAGAATAATATAGCATATCAAAAAAGTGATGGGAATTACTGCATTGTTGATGCAATACGCTACAAAGGGGCGCTTCAACGCTGCCATAAATTGAAACCTGTAGCTATTCAGCGTATAGGTGCTGATGTTCCACGTCATGATAAATCCCCCCAACGCCACACCGATAATTGAAAAACTCAAATAATCAACTTTACCCAGATACTCAGGGTCTAAAAGCAGATATGGAATTCCATACTCGCGACCAAAAACACCAAAAGCCACAAAAAACAAAAACAACCACAGCAGCAAAAACAATTGGTTTTTCTTCAGATGCAACAGTAGCAACTGGACCGGAAAGAAATACCAAAAATTTTTCAAGAATTGCATGTAGCATATTTAATGCGGGATTTAAGTTATACAGTTTCAATCAATAAAACACAATGAACGCGAATAACTTAAGAAATATTTACTGACAGCGAATTGTTGATTGATTTGATTCAAGGCGCCACAACAAATCAATACATTGCATTTTACACCCTCTCCCCAAACAACAAACTCCCTATGCGAACCATATTGCTGCCTTCTTCAATGGCAATTTCGTAATCGGACGACATGCCCATAGACAAGATTTCGGATTGCGAATTCCGCATTGCGGATTTAAAAAATGAAGTGAGTTGCCGAAATTCTTTTCTCACTTGAATCAAATTATCTGTATTGCTAGCCATGCCCATGAGTCCGGCAATGCGACAATATTTATAAGATGAATTTTGTATAATCGTTTTCGCTTCTGCTTCGCTTAATCCGAATTTAGTTTCCTCTTGGGCGATATGGATTTGAAGCAGACAATTAATAATACGGTTGTTTGCAGCAGCCTGCCTGTCAATTTCTTTTAAAAGTTTTTCACTGTCAACAGAATGAATCAGGTGCACAAACGGTGCAATGTATTTTACTTTGTTGCTTTGCAAATGCCCAATAAAATGCCAGTGGATGTCTTTGGGCAATTGCTCATATTTACTAACCAATTCCTGCACATAGTTTTCGCCAAAATCACGTTGACCCAAATGATACAATTCAAGAATAGCTTCTACCGGTTTGGTTTTCGAAACCGCAACCAATGTAATTCCCTTTTCTTTTAACTTTGACGCAATTGATAAATAATTCTCTCGGCTCATGTTATTCAGACAATTTCTTTCTGTTGCAAATTTCATAAAATCATGGCTACCGATTGCTGTTGTTTTATTAGCATCGTGTTCGGAACCTATGCCTAAGCATATTTTAAGTGAAGAAAAATTTAAAGCCACACTCATTGATATTCACTTGTTAGAAGGCAAACTCGAACTGCAAAAAAATGTGAGCGACACATTGTTTTATATGGCAGGCAGAGGCTATGAGCGTGTGTTTGAAAAACACGGTATCAGTCAGGAACAGTTTGAAGAAACATTCGAATATTACCGCTCAGAACCTAAAAAATTCGATAAACTTTATGAAACAATTGTGGAGGAGTTGAGTAAGGCAGAAGCTAAAACCAAAGAAGTAACTTCAGAGTAATTGGGGATTAAGCCAACTGCCTTTTATACAACTGAATGGTGTTTTCCAAACCAAAATAAAGCGCATCAGAAATCAGCGCGTGCCCAATCGAAACTTCAAGTAAACCCGGAATATTTTCTTTAAAGTATTTGAGATTATCGAGATTCAGGTCATGCCCGGCATTGATTCCTAATCCGAGTTTTTGAGAAAACACAGCCGCATAAATGTATTTTTCAATAGCTTTTTCTTTTCCTTTAGAAAAATTATGGGCATACGAGCCGGTGTAAAACTCTATTCGGTCGGCTCCGGTATTTTTTGCGCCTTCTACAAACTGCTCAATAGGGTCTAAAAAAAGTGATACTCTGATGCCGAACGATTGCAGTTCGCTCACAATATTTTTTAAAAACTGCTCCTGCTTAATAGTATCCCAACCTTCATTGGAAGTGAGCACATGAGGTGCATCGGGCACCAACGTGCATTGATGCGGCTTAACTTCCCGCATCATTTTCATGAATGCTTCTGAAGGGTAACCTTCTACATTAAATTCGGTGGTAACAGTTTCTTTCAGTTTATAAACATCATCAAATCGAATATGCCTTTGGTCGGGGCGCGGATGCACGGTAATACCATCGGCACCAAAACGCTCACAATCTTTAGCTATTTGGACCAAATCGGGAAGATTACTGCCCCGCGAATTTCTGATAAGTGCCACTTTATTAATATTAACGCTCAGTCTTGTCATAATCCATTGGTGATTTTAGGATAACCTGTTTGTGCGTGTAAAAATACAAAGAGTTGCCTCTTAAATATTTAATGCATCTATTCTTTCAACACTCTGCTAGGAAATCACAATTCATTAAGGTTTCCTTTATTCAAAAAAAATCAGGAACTTTGGGCACATTTAAAAATATTATTAAAAATAATTATTAAACATTCAACCGGTTATGAGAAAGGCTGATATCATTACAAAGATTTCGGATAAAACAGGAATACCTAAAGTAGATGTATTAGTGGCAATGGAAGCATTTTTTAAAGAAGTAAAAGACTCTTTGGCAAACGGAGAGAACGTGTATGTAAGGGGCTTCGGAAGTTTTGTAGTGAAAAAAAGAGCTAAAAAAATCGGAAGAAACATTAAGAAAAACATCGCCATAGAAATACCTGAACATTATATACCTGCCTTTAAACCTGCCGATGTTTTTGTGGAACAGGTTAAAAAATCGGCTCAGACGCCAGCCAAATAATTCATGACAAAAGGTCAAATCATATTAGCAGTTTGCAGTGTCGCCCTGGTGGGTGTGTTGTATTTTTTTGGGCAATCGCAGCAAAAGAAAACTACCGTAACTTCTGACGAAACAGAAACTGCAGCGTCAACTTCTTTCAATATTGATACTTATCGCGCTGCAAGATTAGATAAAGCGCCCTCTGAAGTAAAAGAAAATATACTTTCGCTCGAAGAGCAAATAGCGGCAGAGAAAAATGTTGAGCAAATCAAAACTATTCAGGCACAACTCAACAATTTATATATAGACAACAGAATGCCCATGCTCGTGGCAGAAATGCTTTTCAAATTAGCCGTTCGCGATAACAGCATACAAGCCTGGAATCAGGCAGGCGATGCCTACATGGCTGTGAGCATGGTGGAAGAAACCGAAGCAGCAGTGATGTATGCTTTTGACAAAAGCGCCATTGCCTATGGCAAATCTGTAGAACTCGACCCCGAAAACATTGACAACAAAATAAAACTCGCTACTGCGCTCATGGAAGGCGGCACTCAAACCATGCAGGGCGTGCAACTTTTGTTGGGAATACTTGAACAATACCCTGACCACATACCGTCAAATTTAATCTTAGGGAGATACGGTATCATTTCAGGACAATATGATAAAGCAGTGCTTCGCCTCGAAAAGGTCATATCGCTTGACCCTGAAAACAGCGAAGCATATTTTTATTTAGCGGAAGCCTATAATAGCCTGGGCAGAAAAGAAGAGGCTATACAAACCTTTGAAAAATGCAAAAAACTCATCAACGACCCGGGTTTTTCTGCAGAAATTGACAATTATATTCAAAAAATTAAAAATTCCTAAAATCCATTCATTATGCCTTGCGGAAAGAAAAGAAAACGCCACAAAATTGCCACTCACAAAAGAAAGAAACGCCTGAGAAAAAACAGGCATAAGAAAAAGAATAAATAGACCGCTGGTTCTTTTTCATTTCTGAGATTTACCGTAGCTCCCTAAGGTTCGGGTATTGATGTATGTATAACAATTTAAATAATCATCATCTTGAACAGGGAACTTATTGTCAATGCCGGACCTAAAGGGGTTGACATTGCGCTATTAGAAGACAACGAACTCGTAGAACTGCACCGCGAAGCAGGCGACAAACAATTTAAAGTAGGCGATATACTATTGGGGAAAGTTTCCCGAATGGTTTCCGGCTTAAATGCTGCTTTTGTGGATGTCGGATACGAAAAAGATGCTTTTTTGCACTACACAGACCTCAGTCCGGGCATCAAATCGGTAATGAAATTTACTCAAACGGCTATTGCAGCCAATGCCGATGACGGCATGTTGAAAAACTTTGAGTTCGAATCCGAAATAGTTAAAACCGGTCGCATAGACGATGTGCTGAAGCGCGGACAAAACATTCTGGTTCAGATTCTGAAAGAACCCATTTCTACCAAAGGTCCACGCCTTACCTGCGAAATCACCATTCCGGGCAGATATATTGTATTGGTTCCATTCAGCAATACTATTGGAATTTCAAAAAAAATAGCCAACCCCGAAGAGCGCAAACGTTTGCAACGACTCATGGAAAGCATCAAGCCGAAAAATTTCGGAGTGGTGGTGCGCACCGTTGCCGAAGGCAAAAGCGTGGCAAGTCTTCACGAAGACATGAATAATCTGGTAGAAAAATGGAAACTCGCCAACAAGCAATTAGCCGGAGCCACGCCCGTTAAAAAAGTGCATGGCGAATTAGCCAAAACCAGCGGTATTTTACGCGATTTGCTCAACGACTCCTTCAATCAGGTAGTAGTAAACGACCCTGCCATCGAAACCGAGTTGAACGAATACATTAAACGTATTGCTCCCAACAAAACCGATATTGTAAAATACTACAATGGTCGCACACCCATTTTCGACCACTTTAATATTACCAAGCAAATCAAAACCCTGTTTGGCAAAACCGTAACGATGCCGGGCGGCTCTTATGTCATTATAGAAAAAACAGAAGCCCTGCATGTGGTAGATGTTAATAGCGGACATCGGGTATCGGCAAAAACCAATCAGGAAGAAAATGCGTTGCGCACCAATCTCGATGCCGCGAAAGAAATAGCCCGCCAGTTGCGTCTGCGCGATTTGGGCGGCATCATTGTAGTTGACTTTATAGATATGAAATTGGCGAACAACCGCCAATATGTGCTCAATTCCATGAAGGAGCACATGGATAAAGACCGCGCCCGACACACGCTGCTTCCTTTGAGCAAATTCAACCTCATGCAAATTACGCGGGAACGCACCCGCCCCGAAATTTCGGTTGACACGAGTGAAGAATGCCCGGCTTGTCATGGCACCGGAAAAATGAGAGCCTCACTTTTGGTAGTGGATGATATTGAAGTGAAATTGGAAGAAATGATTGCACTGCACAAAGGTAAAATTATACTCTCGGTGCATCCGTATATTGCCGCCTATCTGAAAAAAGGTGTTACCAATAATTTTCAATATCGCTGGTTTTGGAAATACAAAAAATGGATTTCGATACAACCCAACGAAGAGTATCATTTGGTAGAATATCATTTTCTGAACGAAAACGGAGAAGAAGTGAAGATTCATTGACGGTCTAAACCAAACATTCATGCTTCAATGACAGACAGTATGAAGATATCTTGACTTATAGCACTATTTCTCATTAAAACTTATGTGAATAAGTGACTTTTTACATTATTAAGTTTAAACGCTCATTTTTTTTTCTTTTATTTCTAAAAAAATTATTGCTTTTTCATAATACTTGAATTAAATTGCTGAAGGTAATAAAATAAACAATAAATAATATCTTTGCTTCCCCAACTCAAACTCGCTGAATATTATTGGTCAGTTTTAAAAACTATTTTATGACAAAACAGTCGAACCTATCCATGAAAAAACTTATCACCGCTTTTTTCATGATGCTATCCATTGCTATGCTATTAGCAGTATCGAATTTTGCTCAGGCACAATCATCTACGTGTGTTCCGGGACAAGTTGCCAACAGTTCAGGTTCTTCATGGTCTGAAGAATGTTACTTAAACAGCAACTGCGGTTTACAAGGAAATCCTTGCACTGCTAATGATGTGAGGCTATTAGGGGCATTCCTTGCTGACCAAAATGGTAATCCGCTTCCGATTTTTTCGGAAGGAGATACCATTACGGTGTATTTGTGGGGCACATTCAGAAATGGCACTAACACTGACCGCTATGCTGTAAGAACCAGAACGGAAGTTTATTTGAACGGAGTGTATCAACAAGAATTGAATGATTGCTCGTTTGATATTTTACCTCCCGGAAATTTTACAGCTCGCTTGTTGGGTCCTATTACTTTCGTTTTTGGTCAAGAGCTAACTTTGATTAATACATGGGTTGGATGGGGAACTTCTGCAGCGCAATGCACTAATCCTAACGGAAACAATTATGACTGGACTTGTGGCGACTATTCTTCTTCTAAATGTTCAAGAAAATTTGACCCTATCAGAATTGTTGTTCCTAACTTTGTATACACCTGCGGTGTATTTACTGCAACTACCACTCAGGTTTGTTTTCAAAATACAACTACCGGTGGCACTCCTCCATACACATATTCTTGGAATTTTGGAGACGGCAGTCCTATTTCCACTCAACAGAACCCATGTCATACTTATAATGCAACATCGGGGATTTTTAATGCGGTTTTGACTGTAACAGATGCTGATAATGTTACTGCTTCAGCAATTTTGGTGGTTAATCTTGATACTTTATTTTGTCCAGATCCCCAAATTACTGTTTCAAAAACCGCAAACCCGGTAACATTTAACAGTGCAGGACAAACCATTAACTATTCTATTACTGTAACCAACAGTGGCAACGTGAATCTTGCCAATGTAACTGTAGTTGACCCGCTTACCGGATTGAATGTAAGTATTCCGCTGATGGCTCCGGGCGCTTCGCAAAACTATCCTCAAAACTATTCTACCACTGCCACCGATGTTAATAATGGTTCGGTTGTAAATATTGTTACTGCAACCGGAACCGGTAATGCACAAACAGTAACAGATAAAGACACTGCTATTGTGAATTTTGTGGCTTTGCCTCCTTGTGTTGCAGGAACTGTTACTCCAACAAGTTGCATAGGAGTGAATGATGGCTCGATTGTTTTAACTATTACTTGCAGCACTCCGCCTTTCACATACAATTGGTCTAACGGAGCTACTACCAAAGACATTTCAGGTTTGGCGGCAGGAAGCTATTCGGTAACAGTATCGGACACTTATGGTAACTCAACACCGGCCACATTTAATGTAGGTACCAAACCCGATGTTTCTCCTCCAACAATCAGTTGTCCTTCTAATGTTACATTGAACAACTCTCAAGGAAGTTGTTTTGCTAACCTGAATTATAATGTGATTTTCTCTGACAGTTGTCCCGGAGCCACGCTTCAGCAAACTGCAGGATTACCAAGCGGCTCAAATTTTCCGGTTGGAACTACTACTAACACCTTTATTGCTACCGATTTAGCCGGAAACACCAGCACTTGTTCGTTTACAGTTACCGTAATTGACAATCAAAATCCAAATGTTTCTTGTCCTTCAAATATTACCGTAAACAATACTCCCGGACAGTGCGGGGCAAATGTGATTTTTTCGGCTACTGCCAGCGATAATTGTGGTGTCCAAAGCATTTCATACAGTCATACTCCGGGCAGTTTCTTTCCGGTAGGAACAACAACAGTTAATGTTACCGTAACTGATGTAAATGGCAATACCAATACTTGTTCTTTCACTGTAACAGTTAATGATAATCAGATTCCGTCTATCACTTGTCCTGCCAACATCAGCGTAAGCAACGATGCCGGACAGTGCGGAGCGAATGTAAGTTTCTCTGCCACAGCCAATGATAATTGTGGAGTTCAGGGAATCACCTACAGCCCTGCATC
>CAZFFP010000044.1:0-2979 GCA_964518215.1 uncultured Chitinophagaceae bacterium | reverse complement strand
CTGCCACAGCCAATGATAATTGTGGAGTTCAGGGAATCACCTACAGCCCTGCATCGGGCAGTTTCTTCGCTGTAGGAACAACTACTGTAACGGCTACTGTAACTGATATTCATGGTAATACCAACAGTTGCACTTTTGATGTAACGGTGAATGATACAGAACAACCTTCTATTACTTGTCCTTCAAATATTACAGTAGATAATGACCCGGGAGAATGTGGCGCGAATGTCAGTTTCTCTGCCACTGCTAATGACAATTGTGGAGTTCAAGGAATTGCTTACAGCCCTGCATCGGGCAGTTTCTTTCCTGTAGGAACAACTACTGTAACGGCTACTGTAACTGATATTCATGGTAATACCAACAGTTGCACTTTTGATGTAACAGTAGAAGATAATGAAGGTCCCGGCATTTTGTGTCCTGCTAATATTTCGGTGAATAATGGTGCGGGATTATGTTCTGCAGTAGTAACTTATAACTATCCTACTTTTGGCGACAACTGCGATGGCGCTACACCTTCTACGGTAACGCAAATTGCAGGTTTACCCAGTGGAAGTTCATTCCTTGTGGGTACTACTATTAATACTTTTGTGGTAGAAGATGCATCTGGCAACAGAGATACCTGCTCTTTCAGTGTAACTGTTACCGACAATGAAAATCCGAGTATTACCTGCCCTTCGAACATTTCAGTAAATAATGACCCGGGTATTTGCGGTGCAACAGTAAATTTCAATATTCCTACAACTTCTGATAACTGCGGAATTCAAAGTGTGAATCAAACGGCAGGTTTGCCGAGTGGTAGTGTTTTCCCTGTGGGAACGACAACTGTTACTTATGTTGTAACTGATATTTATGGAAACACCGCTACTTGCAGTTTCACCATAACAGTAACTGATAATGAAAATCCGAGTATTACGTGCCCTTCGAACATTTCAGTAAATAATGACCCGGGTATTTGCGGTGCAACAGTAAATTTCAATATTCCGACAACAACTGATAACTGCGGAGTTCAAAGCGTGAGTCAAACTTCAGGTTTGCCGAGTGGAAGTGTTTTCCCTGTGGGTACAACTACCAATACTTTTGTAGTAACCGATATTCATGGCAACACCGCTACTTGCAGTTTCACCGTAACGGTAACCGACAATGAATTGCCGGTAGTTACTTGTCCTGCAAACATTACAGTAAGCAATGATCCGGGTGATTGTGGTGCCATAGTAAATTTCAGCGCCACTACTACCGATAATTGTGGTATAGATAACGCTTCATTCAATATTCCTTCTGGAAGTTTCTTTGTGGTGGGAACTGCTACCACTACTTACACTACTACCGATATTCACGGTAACACTAGCTCCTGCACTTTTGATGTAACCGTAAATGATACAGAGCAGCCTGCTATTACCTGCCCTGCAAATATTACCGTAAGTAATGATGTCGGTGAATGCGGAGCCATCGTCCTGTTAGAAGCTTCAGCTACCGACAATTGTGGTGTAACAGGCATTTCTTTCAGCCCTGCTTCAGGAAGTTTTTTTGCGGTAGGAACCACTACTGTTACTGCCACCGCATTTGATATTTATGGAAATACCAATACTTGCACATTTACCGTAACCGTAAATGATAACGAACAGCCTACCATTACTTGCCCTGCGAATATTACAGTAAGCAATGATGCCGGTGAGTGCGGTGCTATTGTGGGCTTCTCTGCAACTGCCGATGACAATTGTGGTGTAGCAGGTATTACTTACAGTCCTGCTTCAGGCAGTTTCTTTAATGTTGGAACAACAACGGTTACTACAACAGCAACTGATATTCATGGCAATACCAATACTTGCACATTTAACGTAACGGTAACAGACAATGAAGCTCCGAGCATTTCTTGTCCTGCAAACATTACTGTAAATAATGACCAGGCTCAGTGTGGTGCTGTGGTAACTTTCTCTGCTACTGCCAATGACAACTGCGGTGTGCAAAGCATTACCTATAGCCCGGCTTCAGGAAGTTTCTTCCCTGTTGGAACTACTACCATTACCGCTACTGTAACAGACATTTATGGTAATACGACTAGTTGCATCTTCTCTGTGACTGTAATTGATAATGAAGACCCAAGAATTGCTTGTCCAGGAAATATTGCGCGGAATAATGACAGCGGAGTTTGTGGTGCGCGTGTAGCTTTCACTCCCCCTGCTATTATTGATAACTGCGCAGGAACTTTCCCTTCATTAGTATATCAAATTGAAGGACTTTCGAGCGATTCTTTCTTCCCCGTTGGAACTACCACAAATACTTTTGTTGTAGAAGATGCCTTCGGAAATACTGACACTTGCTCTTTCACCATAACCATTACTGATAACGAAAGACCGGTGATGACTTGCCCTGCAGACATTACCGTTAACAATGATTTCAGAATTTGCGGTGCTGTAGTAAATTATATTACTCCTTCGCCCACTGATAATTGTGGCATTCAAAGTTTTGTGCAAACAGAAGGATTGCCTTCAGGAAGTGAATTTCCTGTAGGAATCACTGTAAATACTTTTGTTGCCACCGACATTTATGGCAACACTACTACTTGCTCCTTCACCGTAACAGTGATTGACAACGAAGCACCGGTAATTGCCTGCGCTGCTAACCAAACACAAACAGCCGACCCCGGAAGATGCGATGCAAACGTGATTGTGTTGCCTCCTTTTGCAGCAGACAACTGCTCTATTGCCACAGTCATTAATAACTATAACAATACCGCAAGCGCTAATGATATTTATCCGGTCGGCACTACAACTATTACCTGGACTGCTACCGACATCTATGGAAATACAGCTACTTGTCAGCATACCATTACTATTACCGACAACGAAAATCCAACGATAGTTTGTCCTGCGGATATCACAGTAAATACCGACCCGGGTGTATGCGGTGCAACCATAACATTTAGTGCCCCACAAACTGCTGACAACTGCGGAGTTCAAAGCGTGGTGCAAACCGCGGGCT
>CAZFFP010000043.1:2500-31334 GCA_964518215.1 uncultured Chitinophagaceae bacterium | reverse complement strand
AACAACAACCTTGCATCGAGCCATTTTTGCGGAGGTGTTTTGATAGCGCCCAACTGGGTACTCACTGCTGCTCATTGCCTCTTTGGAGAAACGGTAAATACAGTCAAAGCATTCTTCGATGTATATTATTTGAATGCACCATTGGCAGGTCATCAAATTATCAATGCAGATACGCTCATCATGCACCCTGATTATGATTTTTGGACCGATGAGAATGATATAGCGTTGATTCGGTTGGCACAGCCCGTCAGCAATACTCCCGCTCGTATTCCCGATGCAAGCATGACACAGTTGGTTGCTTCGGGCAGACAACATATTGTTTTAGGATGGGGCGATACACATCCGGTCAACGGAAATCCATCGGATACTTTGTTACAGGCAACGGTTCCAATTATAGCAACTTCAGCATGTAATGGTCCAAATTCTTATGACGGAGAAGTTTCTTCCAATATGATTTGTGCGGGATACATGGCGGGCGGCATAGATGCCTGTTTTGGCGATAGTGGCGGTCCTTTACTTGTCTTTGAAAATAACGAATGGTTTGTTACGGGCTTGGTGAGTTGGGGATATGATTGTGCTGCTGCCAATTATCCTGGTGTTTATACAAAAGTGATGAACTACAATAATTGGATTACATCGCATACGGGGGGTCTTACCGGTATTGTTTCTAGAAATATTTCTGACGATATTATACTCGCCAAAAATCAACGAACACTTACCATACAATCATCCAATCAGAATTCAGGCTTTACTTTAGCAGAGATAATTTCAGTAGAAGGAAAGGTTTTGCTTACTGAAAAAAACATCCATGAAAGCAAGGTTCAATTTAATATAGAATCGCTTTCGCAGGGGGTGTATTTAGTGCGAATTCAATCTGAAAACGGATGGTGTGTTAAAAGGTTTTTTCAATAGAAATATTAATCGCAGGAATGAATTTTTTCTCTATTAATCTTTTGCGAATAGTAGGCTGCATCGCTCTCTTAGCGGCAATTGTTTCATGCAACAATGCTAAAAGTGTAGCAAAGCAACAAAAGGTTAAAGACGAAAAAATACCCATGCTTCAATCGTCAGTTATAGTAACCGACTCTTTAAAAAAAATAAGTTACAGCACACTGCCATTAAAAGTTGAGCAAGATTTTATACCCGACAGCAAAGAACTCACATTTACTATTCAAAAAGCCATTTTAGAAGACAAGAAACTACTTGTGTCGGTAAAATACGGTGGCGGCTGCAAAATGCACGAGTTCAGATTGGTTTATCTTCCTGAAAAGAACGACACCATGCAAATGTATTTGCAACACCTCACTTTGGATGACCGTTGCCGCGCTTATGTGCTCCAGGATTTACAGTTTGATTTAATTGAAATATACCACTCCGTTATTCAGAATGCTTCCACCATACTGTTGAATAATATGGAAGTTGTAAAGGAGGAGAAAGAGTAGGTTATTATTGCTCTAATATTTCTCTTTCTTTTTCCAGGTTGCGATGAAGCGCTCCGTTTTCTGTAAATTTTTCTCCGTAGCGGGCACGCAGTTTATTGATGTTTACTTCGAGCACTTCTTCAAAATCCATATCCAACTCGCGCAGCATAATTGCCATATACCACATCAGGTCGCCCAATTCTTCTTTGATATTGGTTTGGTCTAATTGCTTTCCGTAGTAAACCACTTTTTTCATTTGGTCTAACATTTCACCGCTTTCGGTAGCAAGCCCTATGGCAGCATGGAGAAGTTTTTGAGTTTTGGCTGTGTCGGCATAAAATTTTTCCGACAAAGTTTTCTCGCTTTCTGAAAGGTATGTTTTGATATCCATGGGGAATATTTTTATTGGTTAAACATAAAACTTATTGCAAGGTATTCCAACCGAAGTTTTAC
Source organism: uncultured Chitinophagaceae bacterium (assembly GCA_964518215.1). Taxonomy (GTDB): domain Bacteria; phylum Bacteroidota; class Bacteroidia; order Chitinophagales; family CAIOSU01; genus CAYSGX01. The sequence goes on along the minus strand of CAZFFP010000043.1, from coordinate 29,460 downwards.
CTCCATCTGTTTACAAGTTTTTTTACCAAAATATTTAATTCTTCGGAAGATCTTGAAAAATAAATGGCTGCAAAAAACAACACACTCAGCACTACTGATTTAAGAAGAATGCTTGCCAACGGATGAATTTGTATTGAAAAATACATTCCGGCAAATAATAACAATATGGATACAACCAAAACCTTCAACGTATGTACTGAAAAAGGCTGAATTTTTATTTTGAAAAAAATGAACCAGTATTTAATGGTATTATAAATGATTACCGAAAGCAAAGTGGCAAAGGCTGCGCCCTCAATACCATACAATGGAATAAAAATATAATTGGTAATTACAATCAGGGCAATAAGCAACAAAACTGTTATCAGATTGAAAATATAATAGCGCGTAATAGATAGGATTTCGGAATTTATTCCGGCAGCCATATCGAGCACTCTCGAAATGCCTATAAAAAATATCACCATTTTTCCTTCGCGGTAGATGTCAGATTTAGGCATGAGCGAAAATATTTCGTCAATATTGCTCCAAATCAAAATAAACAACCAAACACCTGCAATCAATAGCGTGATGGACGATTGCCGGTAGAGCGAATGGATTTTTTTAATGTCGCGGTGTTGCCAAGCCACTGCCAGTATTGGCGACATAATGCGCGAAATATTGCGGTGAGGAATTTGAATGACCGTAGCCACAAAAAACGCCACCGAATAAATGGCGACATCTTTTAAGCCTAAAATATATCCGAGCATGAGAATATCAATATTGCTGATAAACACAACTGCTGTTGCGCTGAGCAGCGAATAACCGCCATAAGTCCACATGGCTTTTTTAACAGATGGTTTAATGATAGCCGCACCGGTTGGCGGCAGTTGTGGTGTTATTCTGATAGAATAGAGCAATATTGCCGCTACACACAAACCATATACTGCCACAAAAACATTGATGAAAAATGAAAATCCGATAAGATGAAAAGCAAAAAGAAGAATGATTAAAGTTGTAAGAATGCGCAAAAAAACATCGCGCAAAAAAACCGGAACTACAATGCGAAAGTAACTTTTAGAATAGGCATCTGCCACTTCGAATAGCGTCATGAATATCACCATTGGAAACAAAAGCCAGGCGTATGAAACAAAAAGTGAGGCATGTACTTCATAAAGCGCTACTATTTGATGTTTGAATGCCCATCCGGTGGCAGAAAAAACCACCATTCCAAACAATATGGTAGTGCCAATAAACCTTATAAAGCTTCGGGAGGAAATGCGACCGTCTTTAAAATAAGGGAAGAATTTTATGATAGTTTGTGGCGCGCCTAAAAGCGCCAATTGAGATAGTAATGTTGCAGCCGAAATCAATACCCGGGTTAAACCAAATTCATCGGGCGAAAAAAACCTCGGAAAAAGCAGCACCACATTAATATACCCTATTACTACGCCCACATAACCGATAATGCTTCCGATAATACTTTGTCGCTGAACAATTCCCATAATCTGCTTAGTGGCGGTAAAAATATTCATTAATGTTTGTCGGAAAGAATAAACAGTTTGCTGAGTTTTTGAAACTTAAAAAGCCGGTATCCGTAAAAACCTGTTGAACAATTGTGTTTAATCGGAAACACCTAAAATTTATAGCTATGTTTCAAACCAATAACAGCATTATGAAAACGCAAATAGCGCCAATAGTAAAAGCATTCAAATGGCTTTTTATTATCAGTTTGGCTATTGCTGCCGCTCCTTCAGAAATGATGGCAGCTACAATAACCTCGGGAAGCTCGGGCGATTGGAACAATACTTCTACTTGGCTCGGAGGAGTAGTGCCCGGAGCGGGAGATGATGTGATTATTGCAGATGGGCATTCTGTGGATGTATCTGACTCGAGAAGCGCAGCTTCCGTTACGGTTTCAACTTCATCAAGTGCAGCGAGTTTAAATATTCAAGCCGCTGGAGCATTAACCGTTTCCGGAAATGTTTCGATAGTAAGCGACATACCCGAGGGCTTAGTGTATATTCATTTATATGGAATCCTAAACATTCAGGGCAACTTATCTTTCAATTCATTATGGTATCAAGATGCGTTTCTCCGGTTCTTTTCAGGAGGGCATCTGATTCTACATGGAACTATTGATAACTATGAAGAAGGGGAAATCAGGGCTTCCGGAATTGCCAATAGCACGATTACATTGGCAGGAAGCATATCAATGACTCTTCCTGTGCTGAGTTCAGACCCGCAATACCGATATTTTAATCTTATAGTAGACAAATCAAGTTCGGCTACAGTTACGCTTGGCGGAAGTGTTACCGGAACAAGAATTTATGGAAACATAACCGTAAGAGAAGGCAGACTGAGCAATGGAGGTTTTTCAGTAACCGGAGCTTCGGGAAGAACTTTTTCCATTGAAGATGGCGGCACTTACATTATGACAGGAACCACAGATTTGCCGGCTACCTTTACCCATAATTTTCAATCGGGTTCTACTGTGGTTTATTCCTCTAATTCTGCACAAACCGTCAACAATCCTAATGCGGGTACTTTTCATAACATTCAGTTAGAAGGCAGCGGCACCAAAACAATGGGAGCCAACATTTCGCTGAATGGCAACCTTTCCATTTTGGCGGGCACTTTAGATGCTTCTGCTTCTAATTATAATATTGATATTAAAGGCAACTGGAACAATGTCAACGGAACATTCAATGCCCGTAATGCAACGGTAACGTTCAGTGGCACAGGCTCACAAAATATTGCAACCAACAACAACAATTTTTACAATGTTACTTTCGCTAATTCAGCTTCAGGAAATGCTGCCATTGCACTGAATTCAGATGTTACAGTTTCGAATCATTGCACGATGGCAGATGGTATAATTTCCACCGGAAGCAACATGCTGATTATTTCCAACATGAGTGCTTCTTCTATTTCAGATTTCAGCAGCGCTTGTTATGTCAACGGAACCTTAAGAAGGTATATAGACGAAAATACTGCCACTTATACTTTTCCTGTCGGCTCGGTGAATTATCAACGTGCTGATATTAAAAATAATACCATGACCGGTGTTACATATATTGATGCACGTTTTGGACCTTTATTGAATCATGCAGACGAAGACCTGATAGCGGCTGATGGCGATATGAATTATTTATCGGTAAGCCCCACCGGTATGTGGACTATTGAACCAAGTTCAAATCCCGGAAGTGGCTCTTATGATATTTATGGTTACATAGCCGGAATGTCGGGTATGCTCGACAATCAGTTTGCTATATTGAAACGCCCTACCGGCTCTACTTCGGGAGCCGACTGGAGCAATGGCGGAGGCACTATCAATGCCGTTAATGGCGATGGAAGATTAGTTGCTCATGGTTATTCTTTGAGAAAAGGTTTAACTCAGTTTTCTGAGTTTGCTATGGGTAGAGAACAAAGCAGTTCGTCTTTACCAATAACTCTGGTAGATTTTTCTGCCCGACTGAATGTGTTGAAGAGAGTAGATGTAAGATGGACTACTGCTGCCGAAATCAATAATGATTTTTTCACAGTAGAAAGAAGTCATAACGGAATCAATTTTGAACAATTGGCGGTGGTTTTTGGAGCAGGCAATAGTTCTAAAACAACCAACTATCATACAGTTGACCATAACCCGCTTATCGGCATATCTTATTATCGTTTGAAACAAACCGATTATGATGGCACATTTACCTACTCGCCTATCGTAACCATAAACAATAACAATTCATTTTCGCCCATGAGTGTAAATGTGTTCCCAAATCCGGTATCGGTGGGAGGCAACATCAGTGTGAGCGGAACCGGAAGTTTAAACAGAACGAAAGTTCAGGTGTATGATAATATTTCAGGAAGATTGGTTTATGAAGCACAATTGGACGAAGAAAATTACAGTATTCCGATAGACAGAAATTATTTTTCGGCTGGCATGTATCTGATAAAAATTACCGATGATACGCGTCTGCACATCAGAAAATTTATTGTTCAATAAAAAATATCAGTCGAACAGGAACCGGTTGACGATGGTCAGCAGTTCCCCCGGAGCTTCGGCATGAACCCAATGACCGGCATTTTCAATGTCGGTCATTGTTGTTTTTGGAAACATTTGCCTGAATATTTTTAAATCTTCATCGGTTACATAATCAGAGCGCGAACCTCTAATGACCAAAGTTGGAATATCTACAGAAGTTTTGCTTTGGATGGCAGCGCTTATTTCGTCATAGTCGTGTTGAAGCACCTCAAGATTCATTTTCCATTCATAATTTCCGCTGTCGGCATTGCGCTCTAAATTTTTTAACAGAAACATTCGAATAGCAGCATGTGAAATTTTTTCTGCCATCATCGTATCGGCATCTTCGCGTTTTTCAATGGCAGAAAGATTCAGCGAAAAAAACGCATCGAAAATTTCATCGTGCCCGCGTGGATATTTTTTAGGAGCAATATCTACTATGATTTGTTTCAATACGCGCTCGGGATGCAGCAGTGAAAATTTCATTACTGCTTTACCCCCCATAGAGTGCCCGATGAAATGAGCCTTTTCAATTTTTTGTTCGTCTAAAAATTTTAATAACTCTTCCGAAAGCAATTCATAATTGTGTTTTTCAAAATGTGGCGAGCGCCCATGATTGGGCAAATCCAAAAGATAAACTGTAAAGTGTTCAGAAAATTTCCGGGCTAAAGTCTGCCAGTTATCTAATGAACCAAACAATCCATGTAAAATAATAAGTGGTGTTCCCTTTCCCGATTTTTTATAATTAAGACTCATGTGGTTTAAAGTGTTTTTATTAGCCTGAAATGAGGAATGCTTACCTCTTCAAATTCTTCTCCTTCAATAGTATAATTCATTTGCAGATAAAATGGAACAGCCGGTTTTCTGGCGTGCAAATCCATGAGGGTATACCCTTTTTCTTTGGCAAAATATTCTGAAAACAACACCATTTTTTTTCCAATACCTTTTCCCTGCAACTGCTCTGCAACGGCTACCTGTCGCATTTTTATCACTCCGTTTTCTTTCGGAACCAAAACCAAACAACCCAATACTTCACCATTTTCAATATATACAATATGATGTTCTGTATCTTCTTTCGAAAGTTGTTCGGCAGTAAAATTCAATCCTAAAGGCTTCCTTAAAACATCATAACGCAGTGCGATAGAAAGTGCATACCATACCGAGCCGAAAGGAATTTCTGTGATGCCTGAAAATGTAAATGGTATCATTCGGGTATAATGTTTGTAATTTTGTGCTCACAAAAATAGCGCTCATGAAATCGCTTTTTAAATTCCTCATTATTCCGGCTGTAATGTCGGGGCTTTTTTTGTCTTCTTGCGATAAGAATAAAAACGCAACATCAGAACCTAAATTGATTTTCAAATATAAACTCGATTCTACTCAGGTGCGTTTAGGGAATCTTGGTGAGCCGGTTGATATTCCTCCGGGGAATGCAGGTCAATCGCCAAAATTTAATGGCATCAGCGCACATTATATAGAAATTGCTCCCGGCATGCTCACTCAATTGGGCAATGGCGCTATTCTGTATCATCAGGAAGAAACTTCAGCAGGCGGAGCTACTGCAATCAAACACAGTGTGGCAGTTATAAAAAATGATAGGGAAGTTTTTTTTGAAATTCCATTGAAGCAAGTGCCTGCCGGTAGCTATGAATGGCTCAGAGTTTCGCTGGCGTATCAAAATTATGATGTGAAAATGCGTATTGATACCACCATCAGCGGATTCAGTATTAATCAAACAGTGGATGCAACTGTAGCATCGTTTGTAGGGTTCAGAACTTATATCAATTCCTACAAAATCAAAAACGAAAACATTACCGTGAACGCCAACAAAAATCAGGGCTATTGGGGTTTTGAATATGCTTTAAACTTTTCGGGATTTACCTATAAAGATGCACTTACTGGAGATGCTGCCGTTACAACCGTTCCAAATCCAATTTCGGCAACCTCGCCCATTCCTCCCGGCTCATGCGTTGTAACCGGTGCATTTGAAGGTCAGCCATTAGTTATTACCGGAAATGAAACTAAAGATATTATTGTAGAAGTTTCGCTTTCTATCAATAAAAGTTTTGAGTTTACCGACCCAAACAATAATGGTTTGTGGGAGCCACTCAAAGGCGAGCATGTTGTTGACATGGGCTTGAGAGGTTTGATTCCGAGAGTATTGCAGTAAGCAATTAGTAGAGGGTTTTCATCTTTATAGTTGCCCACGTAAGGTTGTTTAGTAAGCCCCTGAAGTATCCTTAAATACTGTTTTGATTTTTCCTATATTCAATTGTGTTTCGCTATTGCGAAAATGAAAGAGGCTAATCAAATATTTTCTGTCATGTTGAGCCGCTGGCGCTTAATTTTTTTAAAGTAGGAAGGTGTGATTCCAATTACTTTTTTAAATTGATTGGAAAGGTGCGCAACGCTGCTATAATTCAGCTTGTAGGAAATTTCGGCAATATTCATATCATCGTAAATAAGCAGTTCTTTTACCCGCTCTATTTTATGCGCTATGATAAAATGCTCGATGGTAGTGCCGGTTGTTTCTGAAAATACATTGGCAAGATAAGTATAGTTGTGATGTAGCTTATCGCAGAGATAATCGGAGTTTTTTCTTTGGGGTAATCCATTTTGAATATGCACCATTTCAATCACCGCGCTTTTAATTTTTTCAATCAGAATAGCCTTATTGCTATTCAATAGTTCCAGTCCGAATTTCTGAAGCCCCATTTTTAATTCCTCCTGCTTTTCAGGAGAAATTTTATCAAGTATTTCAACTACACCCAATTCCACTTTGCCACAGCGCAAGCCGATTTTGCTCAACTCTGCCTTTACCATCATTTGGCAACGCAAAGATACCATGTGTTTGATGTAGAGTTTCATTTTTTACTAAGGCTGTTTTTTGTGAACCCGGTTTGCAGCAATACTAAAACGAGGCATGAAAAATACAATCGGCTTTAACACTATTGACTATAAAATCTGAATGAATCACTTGTTCCAATTGTTCTCTCAGTCTTTCGTTGTCCATGGGTTTTTTAATAAAGGCTTTAGCGCCAAGATTTCTGACAACATCTATTTTATCAGTATCGCTCGAAAGCACTACTACCGGAATATGTTTCAATTGTGGTCTATTTGTAATTTCTGTTAAACATTCAATGCCGTCCATTAAAGGCATGTTGATGTCTGTGAAAATAATATCGGGAAGTATGAGGGCGCTTTCGAGTTTATCCAGCGCTTCCTGCCCGTTTTGCGCGGTATCATATAGTGTAGTGTTTTCGATTTTGCTAAGGGCGTTCATAAAGAAAAACCGGTCGTTATGGTCGTCTTCTATCAATAATATTTTTTTGTTGCTATTCATTGTTTGTTTTTTTAATTGTATTAAATGAATTTAACGATGGTTGCAATCATTTTAGATTGTTTGTTGGTATGAAAGCAATGTTTAGCCTGAGCCGGAATAATAATACCATCACCCAAGCGCAACAGGTATTTTTTTTCATCAACGGTAATTTCTGAAGCTCCGTCAATTACTTGAATATATGTGTCGAAGGGCGAAGTGTTTTCTCTTGGTGTTTCGCCCGCATCAAATGATGCCAATGTAATATTGCCTGTAGTTTTATTAAAAATAGTTTTGCTTACCACAGCGTTGTGAACGTATTCTATAATTTCTACTATAACATGCGCGGTTGATTTTTTTAATTCTGTAGTAAGCATAGCAGGCATGATTAATTATGGTCCAAAAAAAGAGTTAATAAAATTGCAGGACTAAATGTTTGAAGTGTTATAAAATTTTATGAAAAATTTACACAATTCACACATTTTTGAAACTGTGCGGAAATAAAAAACAAGAGACCGACTCATTCATCTGAATAATTTTTCAGAATGCCGTGTAGATGCTCTCGAATACATACCGACTATTTTTAGTTCACACGATTCGAGCGCTACATCAAACAAACTGTTTGAGTCAGCCCCTTGTAGATAATTAATTAGTGTTTCTTTGACGATTTTTCTGCGCCATACTTTTCTTCAGCAGGCTCGCCTACACGTTTGTCTTTACCGGCTTCGGCTTGGCGTTTTTCAGAAGATTGCTCCTCCCGATGTTGTGCCTGCTCTGCCTGTTTTTTTTCCTGGTTAGATGGTGAGTCGTGTTCTTTTCTGTGCTCATCTTTCCTGGGTCCTTCCTGCGACCTGCCTTCAGGCTTCTGAGGGCGTTGGTCAGTTTGATTTTTTGCCATTGTGTAAGTTTTTTAAATGGTGAATGAATTTTCAATATGCAAAGATTAGCCCTGCAAGTCATGCTGGCGTTACACAATTCCTTTAAATAATTGTATGATTCACACTTTGTTTCCGGAGAGGAGGTGCTTTTTATTTTGCTTTATTTGTTTGAAAAATGAAGGCGTGAGTCCTGTAATTTTTCTAAACTGAGCAGATAAATGTGCCACACTGCTGTAGTTCAGCCGGTATGAAATTTCAGTCAAACTAAGCTCATTATACAACAGAAATTCTTTTACCTTTTCAACTTTAACAGCTATGATAAAATGTTCAATGGTGGTGCCTTTGGCTTCAGAAAAAAGATTGGCTAAGTAAGTGTAATCGAGTTTGAGTTTTTCGCTGAGATATTCCGAATGTTTTATGTGGGGCAGCTTATCGTTCTGATGAACCATCTCGATGATGCAGTTTTTAATTTTATCAATGATAATGGATTTTTTATTATCCATCAATTCCAAGCCGGAAGCTAACAACGCGCCTTTTAACAAATCGCGCTGTTCGGCAGATATTTTTTCCAACAACTCCACTTCGCCTAATTCGATAGTTCCGTAACGCACTCCGAGTTTATCAAGCTCAGACTTCACCACTATTTTGCAACTCAACGAAACCATGTATTTGATATAGAGTTTCATAAATTATAAAGTTGTGGTTGAGAGGAACATGAATAATAATAGCGGCAATTTAGAAATAATTTGGGTAGTTGAGCGTAAATAGTTAGCGGATGAAAGACCGCAAACAACAGATAACAGTTGCTGCTGCTAAGCGCTAACAGCCAACTAAAATAGATTGCTTCCCGCGCTTTCAGCGGGGTGGCAAAGACGCAACTTTCGATCATTGCTGTCCGTTGCGAATTCTGTGGCGCAAAAATTTCACTCAACGAAGGAGATTTAATAAAGGTATTCTATATCAAACACTTGCGATTGGATATGTAACAATTTTTTTTTAAAGATTTTCTAGGTGAGTTTAAATGGCAATCAGGTAACGGGGAGCATTAAATATCACCCGCCTGCAAAATTCTAAGCCTTTGCTAGAAAACCACCCCCTCATTTACTTGCCCTGCCAATTTGTCCCCGCGCTTCCAATGGCAGGTGATTTGATAACTATCTTTGCACAAATTTTTGATACATGACTAATGAAGCGCAAAAGATGACCGAAGAAAAAGAACTACCCAAAACAGAAACTAACGAAAACAAAACCTCTCAGCCCAATTTAAACATTCATGACGCGGAAGTAAATTCCGAATCGGCAACCCCAAAGACGGAGAGTGCTGAAGAAAATAATATTTCAGACACGGCAGATACCAACGAAAAAGAGGAAAAAAAGTCATGGTTCGATAAGCTGTTTCAGTCAAATCCGGCAAAGCTGAAAGAGCAAATGGAAGAGTTGAGCGCCAAAAACGAAGAATTGAAAGACAAATACCTGCGCCTCTTTGCCGATTTCGATAATTACAAAAAGCGTGTAGCTCGCGAAAAATTAGAATTGATTGAAACTGCCGGTAAAGATTTCTATTTATCCTTGCTTCCGGTATTAGACGATTTTGAACGCGCCATCAAAGCAGGCGAAGCAAGTGATGATGCCACTTTGAAAGAAGGCGTTCAATTGGTGTATCAGAAACTATTAAAAACACTTGAAAGCAAAGGGGTGAAATCCATGGAAAGCACCGGCACAGATTTTAATCCCGACCTGCACGAAGCCATTACTGAAATTGCCGCTCCAAATGAAGCCTTGAAAGGCAAAGTAGTGGACACGGTTGAAAAAGGTTATTTCTTGGGCGAAAAAATATTGAGATACGCTAAAGTAGTGGTTGGAAAATAGATGTTGGAAGATGGAAATTAGAATTTTGAAAAACAAGCATCATGGCAATTAAATCATATAGAGATTTAGAAGTGTATCAATTATCATTTGAATTGGCAATGGATGTGTTTCATTTGACGAAAAAATTTCCCAAAGAAGAACTTTATTCTCTCACTTCTCAGGTCGTTCGCTCTTCAAGGTCGGTAAGTTCAAATATTGTGGAAGGTTGGGCAAAGCGGGTATATGAAAATGTATTCAAACAACATATCGTTGACGCATTAGGGTCATTACTCGAAACTGAAAATTGGTTGTTGTTTGCACGCAGTTGTAATTACATTTCAATAGAAGAAAACGATAGTTTTTTAAGCCGGATTGAAGTAATAGGAAAGAAGCTCACAAAACTTCATCAAAACTGGAAAAAGCATTAAATATTCTGAACTTTCAAACATCAAAACTCAAATATCTAACTTCAAGCAATGCCAAGAGATTATTACGAAATATTAGGAGTGTCGAAAAGCGCCTCACCGGAGGAGATAAAAAAAGCGTATCGCAAGGTGGCTTTGCAGCACCACCCCGACCGCAATCCCGACAATAAAGAAGCGGAAGATAAATTTAAAGAAGCAGCCGAAGCCTATGAAATATTGGGCGACCCTGAAAAACGTGCTAAATACGACCAGTTTGGACATGCCGGAGTAAAAGGCGGACAAGGCGGTTTTGGCGGTGGCACGCACATGAATATGGAAGACATCTTCACGCAGTTTGGCGACATATTCGGTGACGGCAGCCCCTTCGGAAGTTTTTTTGGTGGCGGTGGCGGACGCACCAGACGCGGCAATGGCACAGGCGCCAGAGGCTCCAATTTGCGTATCAAAGTAAAACTCACTTTAGAAGAAGTATTAAAAGGCGCCAAAAAAACCATCAAGGTTAAAAAATATGTAGGCTGCAATACTTGTGGCGGCTCTGGAGCAAAAGACAAAGGCTCGGTTTCCAACTGCACCACTTGTGGCGGCTCGGGCGTAGTTCGCAGAGTGCAGCAAACCATTTTGGGACACATGCAAACCACCACCACCTGCCCTACCTGCAATGGCTCCGGCTCTATGATAACATCCAAATGCACCACCTGCAAAGGCGAAGGGCGCGAGTATGGCGAAGAAACCATCACCCTCGATATTCCCGCAGGCGTGCATGACGGCATTCAACTTTCGATGAGCGGTAAAGGCAATGCGGGCGAACGCAACGGACCTCCGGGCGATTTGATAGTGCAGATTGAAGAAACGCCACACGAAGAACTCACCCGCGATGGCAACGATGTTTTGTATAATCTGTATATCAGCTTTCCCGAAGCGGTTATGGGCACACAAGTAGAAGTGCCTACCATTGACGGCAAAGCCCGTATTAAAATTGAACCCGGAACCCAAAGCGGTAAGATTCTAAAACTGAAAGGCAAAGGTTTGCCCGACATCAACAGTCGCTATCATGTAGGCGACCAATTGGTTTTTGTAAATGTGTGGACTCCGAAACATCTTTCTTCCGAAGAAAAAACATTGTTAGAAAAACTGAAAAAATCTGAAAACTTTAAACCCAATCCGGGCAAGAAGGAAAAAGGATTCTTCAGTAGAATGTTTTCGGGAGAATAAAACGGTGTAGGACAAATTGCACATATTCTACGTAAAATACTCTTCGACAAGCTCAGAGTGACAATAACTTTATAGGTGTCATGGTGAGCTTGTCGAACCATATCTACCTTGAATGTGCAATTTGTCCTGCACTCGAAAAAACACCATTTCTGTTTGGCGAAACAATGTTTTGTATTTTCAGGCGTAAATAAGCTTGTTTAGCATTGCCTGAAAATGTTAACTTTCAAACATATAGCGCTCACCATATCACTTTTCGGAGTTTGCTTCTTTTCTTTTTTCAACGATTACAAACCCGTTCCATACACATTAAATTATCCGCCCGAAATGGGCGAGCCTCTTATTCCCACCGATAATCCGTTAACCAAAGAAGGCGTGTGGTTGGGGAAATTATTGTTTTACGATTCTCTGCTTTCGAGCAATGGCAAACAAAGTTGCGGCAGTTGTCATTTGCAAGAACATGCTTTTACCGATGGAAAAAAATTAGCCGTTGGCTCTTATGGCGACACTATTGACAGAAACACCATGAGTCTGGTAAATCTTGCCTGGAATAAAAGTTTTTTTTGGGATGGAAGAATAGCCACACTCGAACAACTTGTTCGCGACCCGGTTACCAATCCTAAAGAACTCGACAGAGACACTCATCAATTAGTAAACGATTTGAAAAAACATAAATACTATCCTGAATTGTTTCAAAGAGCATTTCCCGGTGAAGAAATTTCCATGAACAATGTCAGCAAATCCATAGCGCAATTTTTGCGAACCATCATCAGCACAGGAATAGTATTGCCCGATTCGGTTTATCCAAAAGCCAAAGACGATTCGGGATATAATGATGCCGAATACATGAAAGAAAAAAGCGTGAGGGGTTCGTTTTTCAGATTTGCTAATATGTGTAGCGGTTGTCATGGAGGCTTCAGTTATGGAGGACACGATATGGCAGATAATCATATCGAAAAAGGCACTTCGTTCAAAGCCCCTTCAATGATCAATGTAATGCTCACCGCCCCCTATATGCATGATGGCAGATTCAATACTATTGAAGAAGTTTTGAAACACTACGACTCGCATATTTCCAAACTGCACCTGAACAATAGCGAATTGTTAGAAGTCCCCGTGAAGAATCTCATTACCGATTACGACAAGAAAAACCTGGTGAAACTTCTCGAATTATTTACCGATTCCTCTTTCATTTCCAATCCGCAATACAGCAATCCTTTCGGAAATGAAAATTTTTCGTGGCTTATGAATTGACTGAACTGCTGATAGATTAATAATTAATACCTTACATTCTAATAGTTCTTTATTATTTAGCAAGCTGTTTTTTATTATTTTGTCTTCTTTGCGTTAAAGATTCAACGTTGTTTTTCATCAGAGTCTTGTTAATAGGGCGTTTCTTGCCTATTAAATTCATTTTTACATCATGATCTAAATACTCTTGCGGGTTCAATTTCGAGCTGAAGGTCGACAAATAGGCAATACAAAAATTTATTAGCCCACGGGTTAAAAAGTGGGCTAATAAATTGAACCGGCTGCTTTTTATTTGATGTAAGAGAACTCTTAATTACTCCACATAAACTTTTCTGGTTACCACATTTTTGCCGTCATTGAGGCGCAAAATGTATAAACCTTTAGGCATGTTTTCAAAAGAAAGCTCAAGTTGGTTCATTCCTGAGTTTGCATTCATGTTTTGCTGCATCAATTGTTTTCCTGAAACATCAAACAAGGCGGCTGTATATGTTGCAGGCTGCACAGCATTAATGGTTATCATAGCCTTGTTTTTAACAGGGTTAGGGAAAATATTCAATGAAGCAATGTTTTCAATTTCGTTGAGTCCAGTAGTGCATTCGCTTTGGTTATTTACAACATACAGAATGTATGAAAAATCGAAATCGCCTCCAAACTGCTGGTTGAACACATCCACCAATTCGTTTGCTGAACCATTAACTTGTTGGGTGTTACCCCCGCCCAAATTCACCAATACAGTAACATAAAACTCAATATTGTATGCGCCCGTATTCGCAGTTGTAGTTCCGCTGATTTCAATACAGCCGGGTTCGGCAGTAAGTAATGTGTTGGCTTGGTTGCCTGAAGGAACATTCATCGACCAACTTAAACCGGTAGGCAAGTTTACAATGCTATCCACGCGAAGCCAAAGAATAGTAACACTCCCTCCGGCTACTGTACCAAAATTAAAAATATTGATAACGGTATTGTAGGGTTCGTTTCTTTCAATGCAGGGCTGTTGCTGATAAGGCGGCTTAAATCCTCCGAAATTAGGGTCGGCAGCAGGAAGCGTGCATTGTGCGTTGATAAAATTATTGCTTGTAAAAAGCGCTATTAAGAAAAATAAACCGATGAATTTTTTCATAAAATAGTTTTAGTTGTGAACCACAAAAGTAAAAAAGCCCCGACAAAAACTATCGGGGCTTTCAAAATGAATTATTTTCTATTCTGTATTATTCAAAAATCACGCGCTTGGTAGCAGTGCTTTTACCATCAGAAAGCGTAAACAAATAAACACCGGGAGCAATATTGCCTTTAGCAATTTCCACTCTGTTGGTGCCGGGAACTACGGTTACGTTTTCGCTGTAAACTTCTTTACCAACTATATCCATAATGCGGGCAATAAGTTTAGTGCTTTCGGTGCTGTTGAAAGTTACTACTGCTTTGTTGCTGATGGGGTTAGGGAATACATTCAAAGAAGTTACTGAAGAAAGTTCTCTGATATTCGAAACCAAAGAATCAGGGCAAGTTTCACCAGATTCAATGACTCTCAAAAAGTAAGAAAAATCTGGCAGACTGGCACCGGGAACAATGCCGCCAATTTGCTGAATCAAAGCATTAGCTTCTCCACAAAGCGGATTGGGGGAAAGAGTAATTTTTACACACACATACAATCCTAATTGATAATCACCGCGAGGCTCATTGGTAGTGCCGGTAACGGCAATACAGCCATCTTCGTTGGTTAAAAGCGTATTGGGTTGGTTGCCTGAAGGAACATTCATCGCCCAAGAAATGCCGGCAGGAGCATTGGTAATGCTATCTACTCTCAGCCACTCAACGGTGATGCCGCTCACACTTCCGAAATTTTTCAGATTAATTACTTCGCTGTATGCCTGTCCCTGAACAATACATGGCAAATCAGTCCAGTTAGGGTCTAACCCTGAAGAGTCTTGTGGAACAATGACACATTGAGCATTGGCAGAGTTGGCAATAAACATCAAACACATAACAAGTGTTGATGCAAAGAACATTTTTAATTTTTTCATTGTAGTTGTTTTTGATTTAGTTGGAAAAATTTGACCTAAAATTAAGCATAAAAACATTGAAATAACCATGTAAAATCATTTTTTAAAAATTCTTTTCTCTTCATTGAATCATTACTCTGCGGCTCATATGCTCTTTTCCTGCCCTCAAATGCACCTGATAAATTCCTGATGAAATTCCTGACATATCGGTTTCAGCAACATATTTTCCTGAAACATTCTGAATGTTTTTATTCCATACTATCTGGCCTAAATTGTTAAATACTGTGAGTTCTACATCTTCTGTCTGTGTAGTTTCGAAAGCAATATTAAATCTGCCGGTATTGGGGTTGGGGAACACATTCAGCGATTGAAGTGAAAAAATTTTCTCAGCTATACTGTTAGGACAGCCTTTGAAAAAAAACTCTATCGGAGTGCCAAAGGTGGCACAATCGGGGTTGATGGAAGGAAAGTTTGCAGGTAATGAGGGAATTTCCAAATTCAACACTTTTGTTTGCCCTGGTTGAATCGTTTCTGAAATAGCGCCTATAGGCACTATCTGGTCGGTGCCATTCAGCAAAGAACAACTGTCGGCATCTACTACCACATCGAAAGGAGGTACGCCAATATCTAAGGTGCCGGTTCCGGTATTGGTGATGGTAATAGTCCACGTGCCGTTTGGGTCGCCACGATATAAATCAGATAAAGGCAAACAAATGCCTCCCAACAAATTCCATAATGCAGCAGTCAAAGGACCTCCCTGAGTAAATTCATCATTAATGTTAACACTGGAGCCATCGGGGAATGAAATAATGAGCGGATAAATTTCCCAATTCGCACCGGTGAGTGCCGGACAAATTTCAACTAACGGACGGCATCCATTCAGCGTATCATAAATAATAGGGTCGGAATTCGGACTTTCAATTACAAACGGAGTGAGAAAATATCTGCCTTCTGAAAGTTGATTGGCACAGGAAGTAAAATCGAAAGTGCCATTGGTGTTTCCCAAAAACACATTTCCATTGGCTTGTGCCGCCTGCGCATCAGCATCTGAAGCAATCGGCCCGGCAGCAACCGGAGAAATTCCCCAAGCCAAAACACTCTGACTGTCATAAGTGAAACCCGTAGCAGAGGCGCTAAAGCTATTGGGTGTTTCATCGCAACAACGAACTGTATCCATAGAAATGGGTTGTGCTTCGCCCGCAATACACAATATGAATGGTGAAGAAGTGATGGAGCAACCGGCAGCAGAAGTTAAGGAAACGGTAAACGGTCCATCGCCCGATAAATCGTTTAAAGTATTGCCTGTGGCATTTGGAATAGCAACGCCATTATCGAACCATTGCACAGCATAATTCTGCGGATTAACAACCACTAAACTGCCATTGGAAAACTGAATGGTTGGAAATAAAGGAAATTGTTCGAAAATGATTTCTAAAGTATCAGAAGTTGAAGTGCAGGAACTGCCCATATTTTTTATTTCCACCACATATTTTCCGGGAGCCGTTGCCACAATAAACGAATCGGTCAGTCCCAATGCAACCGAATCTCTATACCAGCGATATTCATCTGCCGGAGATGAAAACAAAATTACCGAGTCGCCAAAGCAAACTGTATTAGAGTTGGAAGAAATATTACTGATAAGTGGAGTTGCAGGGCTTTGTAAAACTTGAAAGGTATCGGTGCACGAATCTGATGTGCGCACACGCAAGCCTATGGTTAATGACCCCGTAACGCCCCCGCCACTTGGGGCAGATGTGGCGAAAGTGTAGTTTCCTGCCCCATTATTGCCATTATTTTGATTAATGGTAATGATGGCTGTTCCGCCATCATCATCGGGCGAACAAAACACCGGGCACCTGCCATCTTCATCCCAAAAATTGATAGAAAATGCCGGGCTTTCTAGCGGAATGCTCAGGTTGTTCCAGGTGGCAGAAATACTATTGCTTACAGTAGAAGAAGTAGTGGTAGCGCCACCGGTTGTGAGTTTGAAAAATAAATCGGGTTGCCCCTGACAGGTAACCAAAAAAGGCTCTTCAATATCGCCACACCACCAATCACCTATAGAGGTTCCGGTTACAAAACTCACATAATATTCCATAGTATTTATAGTAAGTGTGGGCGTATAAGTTCCGGGCGCACCATAAAATTCAGCCGGGGGAGTTTTGCCTGTGGCTGTATTTCCATTGTCAAAATCCCAAACATATTCGAGCGGGAACACCGCAGGGTTAGAGCTGTTCAGGGTGGCGATATAAGTAACATTAGAACTGTCGCACACACGGTCTTGTGTAAATCCGTAATAAATAGAGCATCCGGCATTGGGGTCTCTTTCGATGATTACTACAAATGGAATCACATTCAGTTGAGATTCGCAAATGCTTCCTGCACAACCGGTTCCCAATACATTTACATTCACCACATAAGTGCCCGGAGGGTCGAAAGTTGTGCCGCAAATTTTCACACAGCCCCAACGGTTTTGCTGCGGATTGTAGGTACAGTTATTATTGAATTGGTCGCAAGTCCAATTTAAACCTACAGGAATGCCGCTGACTCCCAAAATCTTAACTTCATTTACAGTGGCGGTAATGCCCGAAGAAACTGCTTGTTGAGGCATCAGATAAGTGATGTCTTGATCGGTTGCCTGACCTTGAATAATATACAGGGTGTCGGGGCTGATGCCTAAATCAAGTGTGCTCGGATTGGGAGGAAAAGCCGCCTGGTTAACTAAACATCCGGGACATGCCTGAGCGAAAATTGCTGATGAAAAACTAAAGCAGCAAAAAATGGTAATAGCGAAAAATTTCTTCATATCGAAAGGAAAATATTTTTTAGAAAATGAACTGAAAGCTATGAATAAAATCCGATTTTGTAATTCAGGGACTACTTTTTTTCTTGATTCATTATTCAGTGCGACATTGTTACTTCAAACATCTGTGAGGCCCATCACACTTTGATATTCTTTTTTGAAATCGGAGTCGTGTTGAGCTTTTTGTGTTTCGCTCCAGTGAAGGTCGTGTGCAATTTTATCTTTCAGCAATTGATAAATACTCATTACATAGTTGCGCTCGAAATATAATCTGCCGGTTCTGCGAATGAGAAAATCGCTGAGGTTGGTAACCATTTCTTCGTTCATGCCATAGTCGAGTTCCGCAAATAAAATTCTTTTGTCTGCATCCGTTTCTTTGTCGGTAAGTTCATAAGAGCGTTCAATAATTTTTTCGGTATTGGTTCCATATTTATTTACCAAATCCGACACCTGCTGAAAACTCAAATGCACCTGCGCGGCTTCGCCCGTTAATTTTTGTTTGTAATGGTAAATGGAATCTCTGTCGGTTCCGGGTAGCTTACCACCCGACAGTACAATGGTTTTGGTTTTTGAAGCGGGGTATTTGTTGCCGGTTTCTTTGCGCAATTGTTTTGCAACCGAGTTCACCACGCGTTCCGCCATTTTGCGGTATCCGGTCAGTTTGCCTCCGGCAATCGAAATCAAACCCGAAGGGGCGTAAAAAATTTCGTCTTTGCGCGAAAGCTCAGAAGGTGATTTTCCGTCTTCATGAATCAATGGTCGCAAGCCTGCCCAAGTGGAAATAATATCGGCTTTGTTCAGTTGCACCGAAGGAAACATTTCATTCACCGCATGAAGCAGATAATTCACATCTTGCTCCGACACCTGCGGCTGATTGATGTCTTCGCTATACACGGTGTCGGTAGTGCCGATATAGGTTATTTTTTCGCGAGGAATGGCGAACATCATGCGCCCGTCTGCCACATCGAAATAGGCAGCCTGTTTCAACGGAAGTTTTTCATAAGGCACTACCAAATGCACACCCTTGGTGAGTTGCAGTCTTTTTCCTTTCAGCGATTGGTCTGCTTTACGCAATTCGTCCACCCAAGGTCCGGCAGCGTTCACAATTTTTTTTGCTTTTAATTTAAAATTGTTTCCATTCAAATGGTCGTGTACAAAGGCTGCCGAAATTTTTCCATTAAAATATTCAAAAGATTGTGCTTCGGCATAATTCAATATAGTAGCGCCATAGTGAGCAGCAGTTTTCAAAACTTCGGTGGTGAGCCGCGCATCATCGGTTCGGTATTCTTTGTAAAGCCCACCGCCCAATACTATATCGTTGCGCAACAGAGGTTCTGCCTGAAGTGTTGCCTTTTTGCCGAGCATCACTCTTCTTTCAGATTTTATAACGCCCGCTAAAAAATCATACACCCACAAGCCGAGCGAAGTAGAATATTTTCCCAGCGAACCTTTTTCAACTATCGGAAGCAACATGTTTTCGGGCGAAACAATATGAGGCGCGTTGCTATGCAAAATGGCGCGCTCGGTTCCTGTTTCATGTACCAAACCAAATTCAAATTGTTTGAGGTATCGCAATCCGCCATGAATCAATTTGGTGGAGCGGCTGCTGGTGCCAAAGGCAAAATCGTGTTTTTCTATCAAAGCCGTTTTGATGCCTCTCGAGGCTGCATCGAGCGCAATACCCGCACCGGTGATGCCTCCGCCTATAACCAGCAGTTCAAAATTTTCTTCGGAAAGCGATTGGATGATTTGCGGACGATTAAAGGCAGAGAAAGAAGCAGACAAGAGAGAATTGATTTATGGTATTGACAAATTTCGGTGTGTAAAGTTCTGTAATAAATGCTGAATGATTGGGAAGAAACAATCAACCACAACAATCAGGAAATTATTTTTACCCAGTTGCTCATTATCTGCATACCCTGAGCGGTTAATATTGATTCGGGGTGAAATTGTAATCCATACAGCGGCAGCTTTTTGTGTTTCAGAGCCATGGGAATGTGGTCTTCCGTTTGAGCGATAATTTCTAAAACTTCAGAATTAATATTTTGTAATTGCAGCGAATGATAGCGCATGGCAACAAAAGGGTTTGGAATTTTTTCAAACAACGAATCTTGTTGATGAAATACCGGAGAGGTTTTTCCGTGCATCGGATATGCCGCTCTGACTAATTGCGCCCCGAACAACTCGCCAATAGCCTGAAAGCCCAGACATATTCCAAGTATCGGAAGGCGCTCATGAAATTGTTCTAAAACACTCCCGGTGATTCCTGCTTCTTTGGGCGTTTTGGGTCCGGGCGAAATAACAATTGCCTTTGGGTGCAATTGCTCTATTTGGTTTATCGAAATTTCATCGTTGCGAAATACCCCGACATCTGCATGAAGCTGTTGTAAACAGTCGAACAGATTATAGGTAAACGAATCGTAGTTATCTATTAGAATTATCAAGGCAAAAAATTCAGCAGATAAAATTTAACAATGCGGCAAACACCTATTCCATACTTATTGTCAAAATCATTTATACCCAAAACGTTTTAGTAAATTCGGGTCGTTGCGCCACTTGTCTTTTATTTTAATATGCAGCTCCAGATATACGTGTTTATCAATGAGCCTTTCAATGTCTTTGCGCGCCTCTACCCCTACTTTTTTCAAAGCTTCACCACCTTTTCCAATCAGAATGTTTTTTTGCGATTCTCTTTCGGTATAAATAATGGCGCGAATACGATCAATATCTTTTTGTTCTTTGTATTCATCAATTTCCACCTGCACCGAATAGGGAATTTCTTTATGATAGAAAAGAAGTATTTTTTCTCTGATAATTTCCGCAACAAAAAATCGCAAATTGCGGTCGGTGAGTTGGTCTTTGGGATAATAAGGCGGATTATCGGGCAGCACAGAACACAAATAAAGCAGCACATCGTTGGTGTTGGCGCCATATAAAGCCGAAACCGGGAATATGCGGTCGAAAATCTTAAGCGATTCCCATTCTCGCAGTTTCTGCATGGCTTCTTCGCTGTTCTTAAGCAAATCGCTTTTATTTAAAATCAATACTTTGTGGGTATTGATGTTTTTAAATTTTTCGAAAATAGGAAGTAAGCTTTCGGGCTTTTCGCCAAATTCGGCAAGGTATATCAACACATCGGCATCTTCGAGCGAATCTTCCACAGCTTTATTCATAGAAATATGCAACTCGTTGGCGGGGTCGAAAATTATTCCCGGAGTGTCTGAAAACACTATTTGATGCACGTCATCATTAAAAATGCCCAACACGCGGTGGCGGGTAGTCTGTGCTTTTGGCGAAACAATAGACAACTTTTCGCCCAGCCACTGATTCATCAGCGTGGACTTTCCCACATTTGGGCGACCGATAATACTTACAAAACCTGCTTTATGATTCATTTTATAAAAAATAAAAAAGCGACACTTTTTACGGTGTCGCTTTTTTTAGTAGCGGGGGCAAGACTCGAACTTGCGACCTTTGGGTGGTGAGCCCAAATATCTACGCCTTTTTCCGCACTTTTGCGACTCCAGTAAAATCGTCATTTAGTTAATAATCAATCAGTTATAAATCGTTTAAGTTCGTTAAGCATCGTCTAAGGTCGCAAAATGTTTAAACCATGTTTAAACCTTTTGCCGTATTTTTGTACCTGAAAACTCAATTTTTTTTTCATGGCTACTGTAAAGATAGTGCTTTATAAAAGCAAAAAAATCGGTGATGGAAAATACCCCCTGGCGGTGCGGGTGATTAAAGACCGCAAAGCGAAATATTTTTTTACAGGCCGTTCGTTAAGAGAGGAGTTCTGGGATGAAAACGCCCAAATGGTGTTGCCCTCCTACCCGACTGCCCGGAGACTGAACCTGCTGCTCAAGCAGAAGTTCCTCGAAGCCGAAAATACTGTCCTTGAAATGGAACGACAGGCCGGGGCGTTTACCATTGATCAGGTCGAAAAACGCATCCGCCTCCAGAATAAGTCGATGGCGTTTAGTGATTTTTCCATGGAGTATATCGGGCGGCTTCAACAGGAGGGGAAAATCAATCAGGCTAATTCTGAAACTTCCAGGCGGAGAAACCTCCTGCGCTTTCATAAAAACAGAGTTCTGTATTTCCATGAAATCAGCGTGTCCTTCCTGAACCTCTTCAAAACTCACATGCGCGCGAAGGATTGCAGCGAGAAAAGCATCAACAATCATCTCATCATGATCCGCACGCTTTTCAATCGTGCCATCGCGGAAGAACTCATTAGCAGGGACATCTATCCCTTTGGCGGTAAAAACAAGGTGCAGATTTGCCAGGTGGAATCGCAAAAGATCGGACTCGAAAAGCAGGAGCTCGATGCTATCGAAAAACTGCCGCTTGCTGAAGGGTCTCCCCAATGGCATGCCCGCAACACGTTTATCATCTCCTTCAATTTTGCAGGGATGCGCATCGGGGACCTGCTGACTCTCAGATGGAAGGATGTGGATCCGGGCAGACTGTTGTATCAGATGGGTAAAACCCGCGCGAATGTTTCTATCTCGATTCCCGAAAAGGCCAGGGAGATTTTAAGTTATTACCGAAAAGACCGCAAGTCCCCTTCGGATTTTGTGTTTCCCTATCTCAAACAGGCGGATGTTTCTGATCCTGTCGATTTACAGCGCAAGATTAACAGCGCGCAATCGCAGATTAACAAGAGGCTGAAACAAATCGCGGTGTTAGCAGGGCTCGAAAAGAATATTTCCAGTCACATAGCCAGGCATACGTTCGGGAATATTGCCGGAGACAGGATTCCGATTCCTATGCTCCAGAAACTTTACCGGCATAAATCCATGATCACCACTGCCGTGTATCAGGGTAACTTCATCCATAAGGATACGGATGAGGCATTGTTAAAAGTGGTGGGAGAGTAATGAATCTTTCGGATGACGCGGGTTGATTTTTTTTACAGGCAGCTATTTTAAGCTAAAAATTTTGCCGCGATAAAGTATGAAATCACTGCGCAGCTTCCTGTAAGTACTGTGCCCCAAATTATATCTACTATCACAATGGATAAAGGCCAGTTTTTGATAGTTGCCATATTCGTAAGGTCGTAGGTAGCGTAACAGAGCATGCCCAATATGGCACCGTTCAGTAAGGCGGTTTGCCATTGCTGTTCTTTTAAGGAAGGCAATACCGCGAAAAATAAAATGCCACCGATATACAAAAGATAGAAAACAATGGCCGCTTTCCAGTTTACCTCGGGGGAAAGTATAAAGCCCAGCTTTTGCCGGTAGAAATTTTTTGCAATTAATCCGAGCCAGACCATATCAAGGGCAAAGAAGATAACCGTGGTAATTCCGTAAACAATTAGGTTTTGCATCAGATTTATTTAAGGCAAGACAATTTTAAGGAATTTAAGTTTAAAGTCAATGAAGAAGAAGATCATAAAAAAGGTGGTCGGCACTTCAGTAATGCTAGCGGCATAAGATCATCAAAGAGATGATTTCCGCTTATGAAAAGATAAGCAGTTTATCTATTTTTTTGTTTACCCGAATCATTACTTCATTCTGGTATTTTGCAATTAACCCCTTCTTTGGGAAACGCGTTTTTACGAAATCATATTTCAGATAATTATACAACCAAATGTCTTCCCAGGTAACCGGTGAGGTATTGAATTTTTCAATATCAAAGTGCTTTTTAATAGTTTTAAGGAATAATCTGTCAGTCAACCTTTTATATTTCGAAAGGTCATTTAGAATTGCATCTTCAGTAGCCTCGTCAATATAGTTGCTCACGGCCCAAAAAATTATATATCGAGGGGAATGCTTCATTGGTAGTTGTTAAGGTTATCTGATCATGAGAAGCATTTTGTCAAAATCTGCTCTCCAATATAATTATTCAGTTTATCACCTATTAATTGCCTGGCGATTAACTAATGAATCTGCTAATGTGGTGGCTTTTATAAGTTCTCTTCTTTTAATAGTTCGTAATTTTTGATGGCTGCGTTGTAATTCCTGATAAGTTGATTCACCAGAGATTTTGGCTTAATCACTTTTACATTCTCTCCCAAAGACAGTAATTCCATGATGAAATCATGCGTAATAAACAGATTCAGTTTAACCTGTAATCCCTTTTCATCTTCTTTTAGAATTTCCTGCGAATGATGCAGCGGAAGCGATTTAATGTATTTGCCCTGAACAAGATTGAACGATAAAATAATTTCATGCGGTTTTTCGGCATTGGGGCTGATGATTCCAAAGCAATGCTTATAAATTTCTTCCGGATTAAAATCTTCGGGATACTTAAATTTCTTATGGTAAATATGCAAGTCGCTTAAGCGGTCGAGCGCGAAACTTTTAATGTTATTGTCTTTTAAATCTTTACCCAGCAAATACCAGCGGTATTTGAATTCTTTCAAAAAGTAGGGCTCTAAATTCCGCAGAGATGATTCTTCTTCCCAATACTTTTCATAGGTAAACATGATTTGCATACGGTGCTTTATAGCATGAAGCAAGCCATAAAGATTTTCGGTGCCCTGCGGCTTTCTTTTTTCAAACAGAATATATTTTGACAAGCCGTCAGATACATTTAAAGCATTGAATGTGTCAAATGCTTCCAGTATTCTATCATTAGCTTCCGGCTGATCTTCTTCATCAATGAAGTATACCTTTCTCGAGAAGTCATATTTGATCTCAATATTAAATAGTGAACGAATATCGTCTAAGTCGCGCTGAAAGGTTCGTTTCGATACGTTAAAATTGTATGCCTGTAATTCTGATTCTCTCTTGAGGTAATCAGAAATTTCCTGAAACGTAGAAGAAGACCTTCTTAGTTTTTTTATGATGAGATTATACCGGGCTATGGATTCGCGTTTTGACATGCTTATTTTTTCATAAAAGTAGTAATAGACTGCGCCAAAACATGTCGTTGATTAGCTTTATTTAGGAAAAATAAATGCTCAAACAAGAAAAATTAACTAATGAGCAATGATGCTATCCGTTATTCAATGTTTTTGGTTTATTATGACCTTGGGAGGCCCAAATCAATTCGTAATCTTTTCATAAAATTTCTCCGCTTAGCTTTCCCTCAATTTAAAAACACTGAATGGCGAACAATTATCAGAAATTTTTATAATCTCAAATATCATTATCATCTTGCTATTTGCTATGATGTTTAAAATTTTTGCTGATGCTAAATTTAAATGGAAGCAAGTTTGGTTTGTCTCAATTGTTAGCGCTCTATTGAAGTATTTGAATCGTAATTATTGATGTTTGCCATAATTGACATAGAAACTTGTGGGGGTAGGTTCGAATACCGAAGGGGTCATATCATCGAAATCTGCATCCTGATTCATGACGGGCTTTCGGTGGTGAATAAATTCACTTCGCTCATCAATCCGCAATGTCGTATCAGCCCGATGTTTACCCGTATTTCGGGCATCACCAACGAGATGGTTGCCGATGCTCCCACTTTTGCCGAAGTTGCCCGAACCATTTTCGAGCTGACAGACGGGAATATTTTTGTCGCTCATAATGTCAACTTCGATTACGGGTTCATCAAAGAGGAATTTGCTTCATTGGGAGCAACGTTCAAAAGAGACACGCTCTGCACGGTGCGTTTAAGCCGAAAATTATTGCCGGGCAAAAGGTCTTACAGCTTGGGTAATCTGTGCGAAGAATTGGGCATCGAAAATGCTGCCCGACACCGTGCCGAAGTCGATGCGGTAGCTACGGCTCAATTGTTCGATATATTGATGCAACTGAAAAGCACCCATCCGCAATACAAAAACAAGGGCGTGGAAGGGCTGATGGTCAGGCGTATTGACAAAATCAAGCAATACATTCTCGATAAGCTGCCCGAAACCTGCGGGGTATATTATTTCTTAGACCGTGACGGCAATATTATCTATATCGGCAAAAGCGTGAATGCTTATCAGCGTGCCATGAGTCATTTCAATACGCACGAACGAAAAGGTAAACGGATGCTCCACGAATTGTTTAATGTCGATTTTGTGCCCACCGGAAGCGAACTGATTGCCTTGCTGCTCGAATCGGAGGAAATCAAAAAACATCAGCCGAAATTCAACCGTATGCGCAAAGCCGAAAAGTTTAACCACAGCATCGTGTGGAACAAGGATGAAAACGGCATCATTAATTTCAGAATGGTAGATTTTTGTGCCGAAAAAAATGTGCTCGCATCGTTCTCCACCTATGCATCGGCACGGGAAAAGCTCGAAGGCTTTTTGGAGGAGCATGAGTTGTGCTTGCGCTATTGCGGACTTGTGGACGAGGAGGCGGTTTGTTTTCGGCATCACATCAAAAAATGCAAAGGCATTTGTGCGGGTGTAGAAGCTGCCGAAACCTACAATAAAAGAGCCTCGAAAATCATCGAGCAGTTTCGGCTGCCTTTCGATGATTTTGTTATTATAGACCGGGGAAAAACATCGGAAGAACAATCTGTGGTGCTAATCGAAGACGGACGGTTTTGGGGTTATGGCTATGTGCCGATTTCGGAATCCATTTCTTCGGCTACTTCGATGCTTGATTTCGCTCAACCCATGCCATATTTTCCTGATGCAGATATGCTGGTTCGGGGCTGGTTAAAACAAGGGAAAGTGCTACCTACAAAACTTTCATCGAAATTACGGCAACCCTTTTTCGAGGTGAAAAGAAGCAGGACTGGTTGAATTTTGGTTATCGTAGTTGCTGCTCGAAAATTCGATGCTGGACGCTAAGATTTTTCGAGCATATACTTCTGCATGGCATGTAAGAGTTTTTCATCGCAGTCAGCATCCCTATAAAGCACTTTCTTATAAACTTAGTTTACGAGCCGAAAAACGCTTGTTTGTCCTGATGTAGATGCCGAAATGCCCTAAAGTAAAATTCTACATAGAATTACCGCAACAGAATCGCACGGTTGATAGAAGCTATATCTACCGCTTAGGGAGGTTTTCGAACGTGAGTGATGGCGTAAATATCAAAAAGAATTACGGTGATACAATATCAAGGGTGTTCCTCCAAATTTAACTATGACGTGGCGCTTCATTTTCGGCTACTTTTATTTGGGCGATGGAGATGATTTTAGCGAACTTTCCCTAAACCAAGTTTACCAACCAAAAAGCGACCGTCACGATGCCGATGATATGCCGTAAATTCTACATAGAGTTACCGCAACAGAATCGCACGGTTGATAGAAGCAATGTATACAGCTTTTCGAGGTTTTCGAACGTGAGTGATGGCGTAAATACCAAAAGGAACTACTGTGAGGCAAGCATCGAGGGTGTT
>CAZFFP010000043.1:0-2400 GCA_964518215.1 uncultured Chitinophagaceae bacterium | reverse complement strand
AGAAGCAATGTATACAGCTTTTCGAGGTTTTCGAACGTGAGTGATGGCGTAAATATCAAAAAGAATTACGGTGATACAATATCAAGGGTGTTCCTCCAAATTTAACTATGACGTGGCGCTTCATTTTCGGCTACTTTTATTTGGGCGATGGAGATGATTTTAGCGAACTTTCCCTAAACCAAGTTTACCAACCAAAAAGCGACCGTCACGATGCCGATGATATGCCGTAAATTCTACATAGAGTTACCGCAACAGAATCGCACGGTTAGTTTGCCCCGATATTTGCACTTTTGTTTGAACCGTGATTTTGGCACTTATTATTTCAAGAATGCTGAAATAAATACAGCTATTATTATATTTAAGCCATGCAATGGAAAGCATCTTTAATTACGCACAAAGCGAAGCTACGTATAGCGGTGCATTTTGATAATATTCCGGCACTAAATGCCAGAATAAAAAAAATAGAAGGCGCACAATGGAGCCAGTCTTTACGCTGCTGGCATGTGCCTGACACTGCCGAAAACCGAACCCGTTTTAAAATTGAAAGTGTGCTTCCAGCAAAAATTATAAAGACACAGCACAAGAGTATCGATAAAATTGAAGAGTTTAAACGCTGGCTGCAATCGCGCAGATACAGCCCCAACAGCATCAAAACATATACCGATGCGCTACATATTTTTTTAAAGTTTTTTTACGACAAATCTGTGGGGGAGATAACCAACAACGACATTATAACCTTTAACAATGAGTATATTCTTAAAAACAAATTTTCGTCATCGTACCAAAACCAGATGGTGAATGCCTTAAAGCTGTTTTTCAGCATAGTAGAAAACAAACAACTGAATATTGAACTGATTCATCGCCCCAAACGTGAAAAATTGCTGCCTAATGTACTAAGTAAGGTGGAAGTGAAGAGCATTTTAGAATCAATTAATAACATTAAACACAAGGCAATGCTCAGCCTGATATACAGTTGCGGGCTGAGAAGCAGTGAACTGATACATCTGAAAATAGGCGATGTGGATTCGAAGCGAAATTTATTATTGATTAAAAATGCTAAGGGTAAGAAAGACCGTATTGCACCTTTGAGCGATAAGACCATTTTGTTGTTACGCGAATATTTCAAGGTGCATCAGCCTAAGAAATATTTATTTGAGGGTCAAACTAAAGGCGAGCCGTATGATGCAAGAAGTTTACAGTTGGTATTAAAATCTGCACTTCAAAAAACGAAGATTAAGCGCCCTGTTACGCTGCACTGGTTGAGGCACAGCTATGCCACACATTTGTTGGAAGCCGGGACAGATTTGCGTTATATACAGGAGATATTAGGACATAAAAGCAGCAAGACTACCGAGATATATACTCATGTGAGTACGAGAAGTATTCAAAAAATAATTTCGCCATTTGATGATTTATAGTAATAGATTTATACTTTTATAAAGCGAAACAAACCTTCGCCAATCTCTCCAGATGAGGCAGATAAGCGAAAGTTTGTTTCGGCAATAAACAAGTTACCAGCAAGCATAAAAGACGACAGCAATGAAAATATCGAACATTAAAATTGACAACTTTAGGTCAATACAACAGACTGAATTTTTAACAACAGACTTCAATATTTTTGTTGGACAGAATAATTGTGGGAAAACAAATTTTTTTGAAGCTATTGAGTTTTTCTTTAATGGAATTGGTAAAAGTGGACGTCTTGAAGATTTAAAATACAAAAGAGAAACAGAACGAGAAATTGCAGTTGAAGTAACTTTCACAGGAGCAATTGATGGAGCGGCTCAAATGCAAAACGCAGCCAATAGAACAAAAATCGAAAACGCTCTAGGCGGTTCAGACACAGTAACTTTTAGACGTTCAAGTTTATTGCCAAATAAACGTAAAATGTTTGTAAACGGACAAGAAGTTAATCCTGGGACTGGTTTTGATGCAGCACTAAATGACTTCTTGCCAAAATTCGAGTATGTTAACACAAAACAATATTATGACAGTGTAGCAAAATATGGTAAATCAACACCAATAGGCATAATGCTTTCGGGAGTGTTAACTGCCATTTTGCAAGAGAATGAACAATACCAACAATTTCAAGCTAAGTTCAGAGAACTTTTTGAAGATGATAATTCCGAAATAAAAGCGGAATTTGACAATGTTGGAAATAACGTAAAAATTCATTTAGAAAAGCAATTTCCAGATTGCACAAAAGTCAAATTTGAAGTTTCAGCACCTGTTTTTGACGACCTACTTAAGAATTTTGAAACGACAGTTGATGATGGAATTGAAACTCTTGCTGAAGAATAGGGTGATGGAATGCTAAGAGAATTAATGCTTGATATAATTCAAGCATATGCAGATTTTAGAAAAGCAAATGAAGACGTATGTAAATCATTCTTGTTTTTC
>CAZFFP010000042.1:0-32111 GCA_964518215.1 uncultured Chitinophagaceae bacterium | reverse complement strand
TTCGATGGTTCTTACCATGATGTGGATTCTGATACCGCTTCATTTGAAATCTGTGCTCGTTTGGCATTCCGCAGGTCTGCTGTAAATGCAGGACCTCAGTTGCTCGAGCCGATTATGAAAATAGAAGTTATCACTCCCGAAGAATATACCGGTGAAGTAGTGGGCGATTTGAACCGCAGAAGAGGTTTAATGGAAGGGATGGAAATGAAAAACAACGCCAATGCTATCAAAGCAAAAGTGCCTTTGAGCGAAATGTTTGGCTATGTTACTCAATTAAGAACCCTTACCTCCGGTCGTGCTACCTCAACAATGGAATTCAGTCATTATGCTCCGGCACCAAACAACATTGCAGAGGCGGTCATCACCAAATCAAAAGGTAAAGTAAAAGTAGAAGAAGAATAATAATAAAACTATGGCACAAAGAATCAGGATTAAACTGAAATCTTACGATCACAATCTGGTTGACAAATCAGCCGAGCGTATTGTGAAAACGGCTCGTCAAAACGGTGCCGTAGTAGCCGGTCCAGTGCCGTTGCCTACTGAAAGAAAAGTGTTCACTGTATTGAAATCGCCCCACGTTAACAAGAAGGCGCGCGACCAATATCAATTGTGCACTTACAAAAGAATGATGGACATATACAGTTCAACATCTAAAACAGTAGAAGCTTTGATGAAGCTTGAGCTGCCCAGTGGTGTTGATGTAGAAATTAAAGCATAATTGTCATGAAAGGACTGATAGGAAAGAAAATAGGAATGACCAGCATCTTTGATGCTAAAGGCAATCAGGTAAATGTTACCGTGGTTGAGGTCGAACCCAACGTGGTTACTCAAGTCAAAACCAACGACACAGACGGTTACACTGCTGTTCAGTTAGGCTATGGCGAAAAGAAAGAGAAAAACACCCCGAATGCCCTTTTAGGTCATTTCAAAAAAGCCAATACAGTTGCTAAAGAGAAAGTAGCCGAATTCAGAGATTTCCAATTCGAGAAAAATTTAGGCGAATCAGTTACGGTTGACATTTTTCAGGAAGGCGAGAAAGTAAGTGTTATCGGCACTTCCAAAGGTAAAGGCTTTCAGGGTGTAGTAAAACGCCACGGTTTCAGCGGGGTGGGTATGGCTACACACGGTCAGCACAACCGCTTGCGCGCTCCGGGTTCTTTGGGTGCATCATCTTGGCCCTCAAGAGTATTTAAAGGAATGAGAATGGCAGGACGCACCGGTGGTGTTAGTGTTAAAACTCAAAACCTTACCGTAGCAAAAGTAATGGCAGACAAAAACCTGTTGTTTATTAAAGGAGCTACTCCCGGATACAACGGTTCATTTTTAATCATTGAGAAGAAGTAATACAGATATGAAACTCAAAGTGCTCAATAAAGACGGAAAAGAAACCGGAAGAGAAGTTGCTCTCTCTGAAGAAATCTTTGGCATTCAACCAAACGACCATGCCATTTATCTTTCTGTAAAACAATATTTGGCAAACCAAAGACAAGGCAATGCCAAAACACTCGAAAGGTCTGAAATTTCAGGCTCTACCCGCAAGTTGCACAAGCAAAAGGGAACCGGTGGCTCGCGTAAAGGCAGCATCAAAAACCCTTTGTTTCATGGCGGCCCGAGAGTGTTTGGTCCTAAACCCAGAGATTACAGTTTCAAACTCAACAAAAAAGTAAAAGATTTAGCCCGTAAGTCTGCACTTTCATATAAAGTAAAAGATAATGGTATCGTTATCGTGGAAGATTTCACTTTCGATGCCCCTAAAACCAAAGAATTTATCGGGCTTTTGAAAAATCTCGGAATTGAAGGCAAAAAAGTATTATTGCTTACCTCCGAAAAGAACGACAACCTGTATTTGAGCAGCCGTAATTTGCCCAAAACTTTTGTTGACGTAGCAGCCGATGCCAACACTTATGATATTCTCAATGCTCAGGTATTGGTATTATCAGAAAGTTCGGTGGCTAAGTTTGAAAACATTCTGAATAACTAAGATTAACATTGAATAAAATGGCAGATATACTTTTAAAACCGATTGTAACCGAAAAGTCAACTAAAGTGGCTGACAAACTCAACCGTTATGGTTTTGTGGTTAGAAAAAATGCCAACAAGCTACAGATTAAAGCGGCTGTTGAGCAAATGTATGGTGTTTCGGTAAAAGACGTGAACACTATGGTACAGCCTGCCAAAGCAAGGCAGCGCTATACCAAAACGGCAGTCTTAAAAGGCGCCAAGCCGGGCTTCAAAAAAGCTTTTGTTACCCTGGCTGATGGAGATTCAATTGATTTTTATAGCAGCATATAATAAGATAAGATAATGGCTCTTAAAAAATTTAAACCTGTTACCCCCGGCACGCGATTCAAATTAGGAAATGCGTATGAGGAAATTACGACTAATAAACCTGAAAAGAGTTTAATCGTCCCTCATAAGAGTTCCGGTGGTCGTAACCATTCCGGTAAAATGACCATGCGCTACAGGGGTGGCGGACACAAGCGTAAATTCAGGCTGATTGACTTCAAACGCGACAAGTTCGATGTTGAAGCAACCGTGATGACCGTGGAGTATGATCCTAACCGCACATCGTTTATTGCTCTCTTGCAATATTCTGATGGTGAAAAGAGATATATCGTTGCTCCTTACGGGATTAAGGTAGGGCAAAGAGTGAATTCAGGCGAGAATGCAGCTCCCGAAGTAGGCAATTCTTTACCGCTGAAAAATATCCCATTGGGTTCGGTGGTGCACAATATTGAATTGCATCCCGGAAAAGGTGCCGCGCTTGCCCGCAGTGCCGGAACCAGTGCCACGCTCGATGCAAAAGACGGTAAATATGCCACGTTGCGTATGCCTTCAGGCGAAACCCGCATGATTTTGCAAACCTGCATGGCTACTATCGGCTCTGTATCGAACCCCGACCACAACCTCGAAACCTACGGAAAAGCAGGCAAGAGTCGCTGGATGGGTAGAAGACCACGCACACGTCCGGTTGCCATGAACCCTGTTGACCATCCGATGGGCGGTGGTGAAGGACGCGCTTCAGGAGGACATCCGCGCTCACGTAAAGGATTGATTGCCAAAGGATTGAAGACTCGCGATAAAAGTAAATCTTCAGATAGGCTCATTATAAACAAACGTAAAAAGTAAAGACACTTTAATAAATGGCACGTTCAATAAAAAAAGGACCCTATATAGCCGCTAAGCTTGACAAAAAGCTTACAGCTATGAGCAATTCCGGTAAGAAGTCTGTAATCAAAACATGGTCAAGAAGGTCAATGATTACTCCTGACTTTGTCGGACACACACTTGCCGTGCATAACGGAAACAAATTCATCCCTGTGTATGTAACCGAAAATATGGTTGGACACAAATTGGGCGAGTTTGCTCCCACAAGGAATTTTAAATCACATTCATCTAAGAAATAAAACACAAAGCATCTATAGAAATGGAAGCTGTTGCTAAACTAAGAAATTATCCGACATCACCCCGCAAAATGCGACTCGTGGTGGACACCATCAGAGGAATGCAGGTGGACAAAGCCCTGAACATATTGAAGTTCAGTGAAAAATCTGCCTCTAAACCTTTGGAGAAACTGTTGCTTTCAGCTATCAATAACTGGATTCAGAAAAACGAAAGCGCCAGTATTGAAGATGCTGAATTGTTTGTGAAAACCGTATTTGTTGATGCCGGCAGAACCCTGAAGCGTTTTCAACCCGCTCCAATGGGTCGTGCTTACCGCATCCGCAAGCGCAGCAACCACGTTACTCTGATTATTGACAGCAAAACCAATGCTGGCATTCAGGTAACAGAAACTCAAGAGGTAGTGGTAGAGCCGGTAGAAGAAGTGAAAGCCGCTAAGAAAACCGCTGCAAAAAAAACAGCCAAGACAAAGGCAGAAAAAGCAACTGCTCCGGCTAAGAAAACCAGAACTAAAAAAGCTAACAAAGAATAAACAACAAACTGAATGGGACAAAAGGTAAACCCGATAGGCATTAGACTCGGTATCGTTCGCGGTTGGGACTCCAACTGGTTTGACGGTAAAAGCTACTCAGAGAAACTCATCGAAGACGAGAAAATCAGAAAATATCTGAATGCTCGTATCAACAAAGGCGGAATTTCACGCATTGTTATCGAAAGAACCCTCAAGAGAGTTACCATCACTATCAATACTGCCCGCCCCGGTATCATTATCGGAAAAGGTGGTGGAGAAGTGGACCGCATCAAAGAAGAGTTGAAAAAACTCACCAAAAAAGATGTGCAAATCAACATCGTTGAAATTCGCAGACCTGAACTGGATGCCAATATCGTAGGAGAAAGCATTTGCAAACAAATTGAAGCCCGTGTAAGCTATAAGCGTGCTATTAAAATGGCAATTGCCTCTACCATGAGAATGGGAGCAGAAGGAATCAAAGTGAGAATTTCCGGTCGTTTGGCAGGAGCCGAGATTGCCCGTTCTGAAGAATTTAAAGAAGGCAGAACACCTTTGCATACCATTCGTGCCGATATTGATTACGCATGGAAAGAAGCACAAACCGTTTACGGTAAAATAGGAGTGAAGGTGTGGATTTGTCGTGGTGAAGTATTCGGAAAAAGAGACCTTTCTCCAAATATCGGAGTTCAGAAAGAACAGAAAAAACCGGCACGTTCAGGCGGAAGAAGATTACCAAAGAAAGAAAGCTAATAACAGCAATTAAAAAAGAGTCATGTTACAGCCTAAAAGAATAAAATACAGAAAGCCCCAGAAGAATAAGGGTGCCAACAGAGGGATAGATTTCCGCGGTTCACAACTTGCCTTTGGTTCGTTCGGACTGAAAGCTTTGGAACAGGCTTGGATAACTAACCGTCAGATTGAAGCTGCAAGGATTGCCCTTACCAGATTCATGAAAAGAGAAGGAAAAACCTGGATTCGTATTTTCCCCGACAAGGCCTACACCCGCAAACCTGCCGAAGTAAGGATGGGTAAAGGTAAAGGTTCGCTCGAAGGATACGTTTCGGTAGTGCGCCCCGGCAGAATTCTGTTTGAAGCAGACGGAGTGCCTTTAGAAATAGCAAAAGAAGCATTGGCTTTGGCGGCACAAAAACTGCCCATCAAAACCAAATTCATTATCAGAAGAGATTTTACCGAATAATACATAACAAAGCAGCGTCATGGCAAAATCAAAAGGAAAAAAAGTAAGCATTATCGAACTCGGCACTGACGAGTTGTTGGAAAAATTAAACGACAGCAAAGTGTTGTTGCGCAAATCGCGCTTCGCACACGCGGTGTCTGCGCTGGAAAACCCATCGCAACTCAAAGTAATGAGAAAAGACATCGCCCGTCTGAATACCGAATTGACTAAACGTTCAAATGCAGCCAAAACTGCCAAATAAATAAGTTGTAACAATGGAACAAACACAACAAACAGCACCCACTACCGAAAGGAAACTCCGCAAAGAGCGCGTAGGAGTGGTAACCAGTAATAAGATGAATAAAACCATCACCGTGATGATTGAGCGCAAAAAAATGCACCCTCTTTACGGAAAATTCATCAAGCAAACCAATAAGTTTCATGCTCATGACGAGCAAAACGAAGCCAATATTGGCGACACCGTTCGCATCGTGGAAACCCGCCCTTTGAGCAAGTTGAAAAGATGGAGATTGGTTGAAATTGTAGAAAAAGCCAAGTAACATAAAATTTCGAAGGGCAGATTTCGGAGGTTTAATAATCCGACATCCCAAATCCGAAATCCGAAATAATAAAATGTTGAAGAAATTAATTAAAGAATAACAAACAAATGATACAGCAGGAATCAAGACTCAACGTAGCCGATAACAGCGGAGCCAAAGAAGTGCTCGTGATACGTGTATTGGGCGGCTCGCACCGCAGATACGCTTCTGTAGGCGACAAAGTAGTAGTATCTGTAAAAGATGCCATGCCCTCCGGCAACGTGAAGAAAGGACAGGTTTCTAAAGCAGTGGTGGTGCGCACTAAACGCACCCTCAAACGTAAAGACGGCTCTTATATCCGTTTTGACGACAACGCGGCAGTATTGCTCAATGCTCAGGACGAGCCTCGCGGAACCCGTATTTTCGGACCTGTTGCCCGTGAGTTGAGAGAAAAACAATTTATGAAAATTATTTCATTAGCACCGGAAGTATTGTAAGCCATGAAAGCAGGAAATAACACAGCGGGTAGATTCAGACCCAAAATGAAAATTAAAAAAGAAGACAACGTAGTCATTCTTACCGGAAACGATAAAGGCAAAAAAGGCAGAGTGTTAGATGTTAACACCGCTAAAAATCGTGTATTGGTTGAAGGCGTGCGCATTGTAAAGCGCCACACCAAACCCACAGCCGCTTATCCCAACGGTGGTATTATTGAAAAAGAAGCATACATACACGTTTCCAATGTTGCACTTGCAGACCCTAAAGGCGGTGCAGCTACCCGTGTGGGCAGAAAAGAAGTGGACGGTAAATTGGTTCGTTATGCAAAAAAATCAGGGGAGGTAATTAAATAATGGCAACAACAACTTATAAACCCAGACTCAGACAGTTCTACAAAGACGAAGTGGTTCCTAAAATGATGGAGGAGTTTAAATACAAATCCGTTATGCAAGTCCCCCGTTTGGTAAAAGTATCTGTAAACCAAGGTGTTCATGGCTCTCCTCAAGACAAAAAACTCGTGGACAACGCCATCAACGAAATGTCGCTTATCACCGGTCAGAAAGCAGTTTCTACCAAAGCCCGTTTGGCAATCTCTAATTTCAAACTCAGAGAAGGTATGCCTATCGGTGCCAGAGTAACCCTCAGAGGCGACCGCATGTTAGAATTCATTGACCGCCTCATTTCAGTAGCATTACCACGGGTGCGCGACTTCAAGGGTATTAATCCCAAAAGTTTCGATGGCAGAGGTAATTATACTATGGGCATTACCGAGCATATCATTTTCCCCGAAATTGATATAGACAAAGTTTCAAAAATCACCGGTATGGATATTACTATTGTAACTACCGCCAATACCGATGCTGAAGCTATGGCTTTGCTCACACATTTTGGATTTCCTTTTAGAAAAGATAGTAAACAACAATAAACAATGGCTAAAAAATCAATCATTGCCAGAAACGCAAAAAGACAGCGCATGTCTGATAAGTATGCTGCCAAACGTGCCGAATTGAAAGCAAAAGGCGACTATCAAGGTCTCGATTTGCTTCCTAAAAATTCATCGCCCGTTCGTTTGCGCAACCGTTGCAAACTTTCAGGCAGACCCAGAGCCTACATACGGTTCTTCGGTGTCAACCGCTTGGAGTTCCGCGAACTGGCAAACAAAGGTCTTATTCCCGGCATCACTAAAGCAAGCTGGTAATTAACCTGAAATATAATTTTTAAAAAACAGAATAACAGTAATTAAAATGATAACAACCGATCCGATAGCAGATTATCTCACTAGGCTCAGAAATGCGCTTCAGGCACGTCATACTATTGTGGAAATTCCGGCTTCAAATCTTAAAAAGACCTTGACCGAAATTCTTTACAATCACGGTTATATTTTGAAATACAAATTTGATGAAACTCCCAATAATCAGGGCGTTATCAAAATTGCTTTGAAATACGACCAGGCAACCCAACAGCCCGTTATCAGACAACTGAAACGTATCAGCCGTCCGGGTTTGAGAAAATATGCTCACGTATCCGACCTGCCAAAAGTTATTAACGGCTTAGGCATTGCCATCGTTTCTACCTCTCACGGTGTAATGACCGACAAGGAAGCTCGTAGCAGAAATATCGGTGGTGAAGTTCTTTGTGAAATTTATTAAAACAGAAATAGACCATGTCACGAATCGGAAAAGCGCCAATTGTATTGCCTAAAGGAGTAGAAGTAAAAGTGCTCCCTAACAATGTGGTTACCGTAAAAGGTCCCAAAGGCGAATTGGCAGAAAAAATTGATGTTGACATCAAAGTAGAACAGGAAGACGGAAAGTTGGTGTTGGTAAGACCTACCGAACAGCAACGCCACAAAGCCATGCATGGATTGTATAGAGCTTTGGTTGCCAATATGGTAAAAGGCGTTTCTGACGGATTTACCAAACAACTCGAACTTATCGGGGTAGGTTACAGAGCCGCTGCCACCGGGCAAATGCTCGAACTCAGCGTGGGCTTTTCGCATCCCGTGGTAGTTTTGTTGCCTAGAGAAGTGAAAGTTTCTGCCGAAATGGTGAAAGGGCAAAACCCTAAAGTAACACTCGAGTCTGCCGACAAACAATTGTTAGGACAAGTAGCTGCCAAAATTCGCGGCATCAGAAAACCTGAACCATACAAAGGAAAAGGTATTCGCTACACAGATGAGTATGTAAGAAGAAAAGCAGGCAAAACAGCATCTAAATAAATAAAAGCCGCAAGGCATTATTAATCAACAGAACAGCTAAAAACAATAAATAATGTTAGCTAAGAAATTAAACAGAAGAAACCGCATCCGCACCAGCATCAGAAAAAAGGTGCGCGGAACAGCCGAAAGACCCCGCATGGCGGTTTACAGAAGCAACCGCTTTATTTATGTCCAACTCATCAATGATGATAAAGGCGTAACTTTGGCGACCGCTTCGTCAAAAGAAAACGACATTGCAGGTCAAAAAACCAATAAAACAGAGCATTCCAAGCATGTTGGCAAACTCATCGCAGAGCGCGCACTTGCTGCCGGAATCAATGAAGTAGTGTTCGACCGTGGCGGATATTTATATCACGGAAGAGTAAAATCGCTTGCCGATGGCGCTCGTGAAAATGGATTGAAATTTTAATTTTTTTTCTACAGAAAATACACATGGAAAAAGTAGTATCACAAAAAGTAAAAGCAAGCGAACTCGAACTCAAAGAGAAAGTGGTAAACATTCGCAGAGTTGCCAAAGTAACCAAAGGCGGCAGAACATTTAGTTTCTCAGCTATGGTTGTAGTAGGTGATGGTAACGGTATTGTTGGTCATGGATTGGGCAAAGCCCGCGAAGTTCAGGAAGCCGTTTCTAAAGGCATTGATGATGCCAAGAAAAATCTCGTGAAAGTGCCCATTTTCAAAGGTACCATTCCTCACGAAGTGAATGGTAAATTCGGTGCCGGCAAAGTGTTGATTAAACCTGCTGCAGACGGAACCGGAGTAATTGCCGGTGGCGCTATGCGTGCCGTTCTGGAGAGTGCCGGAGTGCATAACGTGTTGGCAAAATCTATGGGAACATCGAATGCCGCCAACGTAATCAAAGCTACTATTGATGCCCTTTCAAAACTGAGAGACCCATATACAGTAGCAAAAAACAGAAGTGTTTCATTAAAAAAAGTATTTAACGGATAATATCATGGGAAAAGTAAAAATTACCCAGATTAAAAGCGTCATAGACAGGTCTCAAAGACAAAAAGATACTGTTAAAGCGTTGGGTTTAAGAAAAATCAATCAATATGTTGAAGTGGAATTAACACCACCCATTGACGGTATGATTAAGAAAGTAGCTCATTTAGTTAAAGTAGAGAACTTATAATTATGAACTTATCAACTCTAAAACCTGCTAAAGGTTCTGTAAAGAAAAACGTAAAGCGTTTAGGTCGCGGACAAGGTTCTGCGCGTGGTGGCACTTCCGGACGTGGTCATAAAGGCGCACAGTCTCGTTCAGGCTATTCATCAAGACCCGGATTTGAAGGCGGACAAATGCCTATTCAAAGACGTTTGCCCAAAACCGGGTTCAAAAATATCAACCGCATTGAGTATGAAGTAATGAACCTCGACCGCTTGAGCGAACTGGTAGAAAAGCACAATTTGTCTGATGTTACTATTGAAGCATTACGCAAACTGAGAGTGTTGTCAAAAACCGACCTTTTCAAAGTGTTGGGCAGAGGCGAACTTAAAGCTAAAGTAAATATTGAAGTTCACGCGGTGAGCGAAACGGCTAAAAAAGCCATTGAAGAAAAAGGTGGAACGGTTACTATCGTTAAATAAATCTCAGCAGAAAACAAGGAATGAAGAATTTCATACAAACTATAAAAAATATCTGGAGCATTGAAGACTTGCGTTTGCGTATTATTACCACGCTTGGTCTGATATTGATTTTCCGTGTTGGAACCTATATTGTGCTTCCGGGTATCAACCCCACTGCTCTCGAAGGTTTGGAACAACAAACTTCAGGCGGTATTCTCGGTTTAGTGGACCTTTTTGCCGGTGGCGCGTTTTCGCGGGCATCGGTTTTTGCTTTGGGCATCATGCCTTATATCTCGGCTTCTATCGCCATTCAGTTGTTGTCGCTGGCAGTTCCTTATTTTCAGAAATTACAGAAAGAAGGCGAAAGCGGCAGACGTCAAATCAACCAATGGACTCGCTACCTCACTGTTGCCATCTGTTTGTTTCAGGGCTTCGGTTATATTGTGAATCTGAAATTTATGGCAGGCGATGCCATTGTTATTCCTAACGCTCTGTTTACAATTTCTACCATTGTGGTGCTTACAGCCGGAACCATCTTCGTGATGTGGATTGGCGAAAGAATTACAGATAAAGGTATCGGCAACGGTATTTCATTACTCATCATGATTGGTATTATTGCCAACCTTCCTTTTGCTTTAGTAGCCGAATTCGATTCACGCCTTAACGAAGGAGGTGGTTTGGTTCCTTTCATACTCGAAATTGCAGCTTTAGTATTCGTTGTTATCGCTGTAATTCTTTTGGTTCAGGGAACCCGTAAAATTCCGGTGCAGTATGCCAAACGTATTGTAGGCAATCGTCAGTATGGCGGAGTGCGTCAATACATTCCCTTAAAAATAAATGCTGCCGGTGTAATGCCCATCATCTTTGCTCAGGCGCTCATGTTCTTGCCCGCAACGGTGGCTCAGTTTTTTCCCGGCTCCGATGAAACTTCTGGCTTTGTAAATGCGTTTAGCGATTTCGCTTCTGTGCCATACAATGTTATTTATGCATTATTGGTAGTCATTTTTACATATTTCTACACTGCATTAATAGTGAATCCGGTGCAGATGGCAGAAGAAATGAAAAAGAATGGTGGTTTTATTCCCGGAGTAAAACCCGGCAAGAAAACATCAGAGTTTATTGATAGTGTGGTATCGCGTATTACCTTACCCGGTTCTATTTTCCTTGCGTTGGTGGCAATTTTACCCGCTTTTGCAATGGCATTTAAAATCAACAGCCAGTTCGCTATTTTCTTTGGCGGCACATCGTTGCTGATTTTGGTAAGTGTAGTGTTAGATACTTTACAGCAAATCGAAAGTCATCTTTTGATGCGCAAATATGACGGATTGATGAAATCCGGCAGAATAAAAGGAAGAAGTTCATCCCCTGTTGGAATGTCTGCGTAATGATTTATTACAAGACATCCGAGGAAATTGAACTGCTTCAAAAAAGTTCTTTGCTTGTTATAGATACGCTGGCTGAAGTAGCAAAAGAGTTGAAACCGGGAGTAAATCTTCTGAAACTCGATGAGCTTGCCGAAACCTTCATTCGAGACCATAAAGGCGAACCCGCTTTTAAAGGTCACAGAGGTTTTCCGAACAGTTTGTGCATTTCGCCCAATGAAGTGGTGGTGCATGGCATTCCGGGAAACAAAGAAGTGCTTCCGGGCGACATTCTCTCGATTGACTGCGGTATCAAACTCAATGGTTACTATGGCGATTCGGCATACACCTTTGCTGTTGGCGAAATCAGTTCCGAAGTAGAATCGTTGCTCACTGCCACGCTTACCTCGCTTTATCTCGGAATAGATAAAGCCAGACCCGGCAACAGAACAGGAGACATCGGTTTTGCCATTCAGGATTATATCGAAAGGCAGAAAAAGTTTCACTGTGTGCGCGAATTGGTGGGGCACGGACTTGGCAAGAATTTGCACGAAGACCCCGAAGTTCCCAATTACGGTAAACGCGGAACAGGAGTCAAATTGCAACCGGGAATTGTGATTGCCATCGAACCGATGGTGAATCTGAAAACCCGCCACGTAGTGCAGTTGAACGATGGATGGACTATTACCACCCGCGACAAATCACCTTCGGCTCATTATGAACTGAATGTGGCAGTTACCAAAGAGGGTCCGTTGCAGTTGAATAACTACAATGCCATCGAAGCGGTGATAGCAAAGAATGATAACTTGAAAAAGATTACAAGCGAAGCTGAAAACTTTGCTTAAACAATATGGCGAAACAGGATTTAATTAAACAGGATGGAACCATTATCGAAGCACTTTCGAACGCGATGTTCAGAGTGCAACTCGAAAACGGTCATGAAGTAATAGCCCATATCTCAGGCAAAATGAGAATGCACTATATCAAAATTTTGCCCGGAGATAAAGTGGCTTTGGAAATGTCGCCTTATGATTTATCGAAAGGAAGAATAACGTTCAGGTATAAATAAACAGACCGATGAAAGTAAAACCCAGTATTAAAAAGCGCAGCGTTGACTGCAAACTTGTTCGCAGGAAGGGCAAGTTGTATGTGATTAACAAAAAGAATCCAAAGTATAAACAAAGACAAGGATAAAAGAATATGGCACGTATAGCAGGTATAGACTTACCACGTAACAAGAGAGGCGCAGTCGCCCTCACTTACATTTTCGGCATTGGCAGAACTTCAGCCGTTAAAATTTTAGACGCAGCAGGAGTGAGCCACGAAACCAAAGTTCAAGACTGGTCTGATGACGAAATCAACGCCATTCGTCAGTTCATCAACGATGAATTGAAAGTGGAAGGCGCGCTTCGCTCAGAAGTTCAGTTGAACATTAAACGTTTGATGGACATTGGCTCTTATCGCGGCATTCGTCACAGAAAAGGCTTGCCGGTTAGAGGTCAGCAAACCAGAACTAATGCCCGCACCCGTAAAGGCAAACGTAAAACTGTTGCCGGTAAGAAAAAAGTAACTAAATAATCATTAGAACAATCATAAATAATTATGGCTAAATCAACAACATCAGCAGCGAAAGCCAAGAAAAGAGTAGTGAAAGCTGACCCCGAAGGTGTCGTGCATATCAATGCTACTTTTAACAACATCATCATCAGCATCACCAACCGTTCAGGACAAGTGATTTCGTGGTCTTCTGCCGGAAAATCCGGTTTCAGAGGCTCTAAGAAAAACACTCCCTATGCGGCTCAGATTTCTGCAGAAGACGCGGCTAAGGTTGCTTACGATGCAGGTGTTAGAAAAGCTGAAGTATTAGTGAAAGGACCCGGAGCCGGCAGAGAATCAGCCATTCGCACCATCAATAACGCAGGAATCGAAATTACTGTTATTAAAGACATTACCCCGATTCCTCACAATGGTTGCCGTCCGCCCAAGAAAAGACGTGTGTAAACAGTTTATCCTTAAAAAAAAGAATCACAGAATAAAATGGCAAGATTAATAGCACCTAAAACCAAATTAGCCCGCAAGTTTGGCGAGCCTATTTTCGGTTATGACAAAACTTTGGAGAAAAAACCTCATCCTCCGGGAATGCACGGTTTGTCCAGAAAACGTAAAACTACATCTGAATACGGTGTTCAGTTGAAAGAAAAACAAAAAGCCAAAAATACTTATGGCATTTTGGAACGTCAGTTTTACAAAACCTTCGTGGAAGCTGCCAGAAGAAAAGGCAACACTGCCGAAAACTTAATGCAGTTGTTAGAGTCGAGATTAGACAATGTAGTATATCGTTTGGGAATTGCTCCTACACGCATGGCTGCCCGTCAGTTGGTAGCTCACAAGCATATCGAAATCAACGGACACGTAGTGAACATTCCTTCATGTCAGGTAAAAGTAGGCGATAAAGTATCTGTTCGTGAAAAATCGAAAGATATGCAGGCAATTCAATCGAGCCTTGCTGCTGCCGGTAAACGCTTTTCCTGGTTAGACTGGAACGAGAAAGAACTTACCGGTTCTTACCTGAGTCTTCCGGTGCGCGATGATATTCCTGAAAATATTCACGCGCAATTAGTAGTGGAATTGTATTCTAAATAATGGATGAAAGATTTGAAAGTTAAAATGGATGACTAAACATTTTCAGCTATTAACTTTTAAACGCTCTAATCCGAATAAACGAAACCGATTTAATTAAACAAACAAAACTACATACATGGGAATCCTGACATTTCAGAAACCTGACAAAATCGTAATGCAAAAAGCAACAGACTTCAATGGTTTGTTCGAATTTAAACCTTTGGAACCCGGCTTTGGCGTAACCATTGGCAATGCATTACGCAGGGTATTGCTTTCTTCATTAGAAGGTTTTGCTATCACTGCCGTGAAAATTTCCGGTGTGCAACACGAATTTTCTACCATTAAGGGCGTTATCGAAGACGTTACCGAAATCGTGTTGAACCTGAAGCAAGTGCGTTTGAAAAAAATTCTTGATGACGAGGCTACCGAAGAAAAAATTTACCTCTCCATTAAAGATAAAGACACCTTTAAAGCAGGCGATATTGAAAAGCATACCAACGTGTTCAGAGTTACCAATCCCGATTTGGTGATTTGCCGTTTGGAGCCTTCAGTGAAACTTGAAATTGAGTTGACCATCAACAAAGGTCGAGGATATGTGCCTGCCGAAGAACAGTCTAAAGAAAATCTTCCTGTAGGTTCAATTCCGATTGATGCCATTTACACGCCCATCAAAAACGTGAGTTACAGCGTAGAAAATACCCGCGTAGAACAAAAAACCGATTTCGAAAAATTGGTGATTGAAGTAGCTACCGATGGCACTATCCATCCGGAAGAAGCCATCAAAGAAGCTTCACGCATTTTGATTCAGCACCTCATGTTGATTTCTGACGAAAACATCACTTTCGACTTGCCCGGGAAGAAAACCGAAGACACCGTTGATGAGCAATTGTTGCACATGAGAAAAATACTGAAAACTCCTTTGGAAGATATGGATTTGTCGGTGCGCGCATACAACTGTCTTAAAGCTGCTAAAATCAATAACCTTTCAGAATTAGTATCTTATGATACCAACGAGTTGTTGAAGTTCCGCAACTTCGGAAAAAAATCATTAGTTGAAATTGAGCAACTCATCAACGAGAAAGGCTTGCATTTCGGCATGGATTTGACAAAATATAAATTGAACGAAGAATAATTTTAACAGGGACGAATGACGAGTGTCGGGTGACGAGTGAGTTGCGCTGCACGGTCAGTAAAAGAATTGATTTTAGAAACAGGTATTATAATCTAACTTCTAAAATCTAACTTCTAAAATCTAAGAAAAATGAGACACGGAAAAACAGTAAACCATCTGGGCAGAACCAGTTCGCACCGCAAAGCGATGTTGTCGAATATGGCTACTTCATTAATTATGCACAAACGCATCAAGACCACTGTAGCCAAAGCCAAAGCTTTGCGCGTATATGTGGAGCCTTTGCTCACCAAAGCTAAAAGCGACA
Organism: uncultured Chitinophagaceae bacterium; assembly: GCA_964518215.1. Taxonomy (GTDB): domain Bacteria; phylum Bacteroidota; class Bacteroidia; order Chitinophagales; family CAIOSU01; genus CAYSGX01. The sequence goes on along the minus strand of CAZFFP010000042.1, from coordinate 16,778 downwards.
ACACCAACAATCGCAGGGTAGTATTCAGCTATTTGCAAAACAAAGAGGCAATCAATGCGCTTTTCAACGAAGTGGCAGATAAAATAGCCAACCGTCCCGGAGGCTATACCCGTATTGTGCGTATTGACAACCGCGCAGGCGATAATGCCGAAATGGCAATTATCGAACTGGTTGACTACAACGATGTGTATGTAAAAGAAGCCAAAGCCGGTGGCGCTAAAAAACGCACCCGCAGAGGAGCCAGCAAAGTGAAAGCCGAAGCCGCCCCTGCTGCTGAAGTTACTGAAGCAGAACCCGCTACAGAAACACCTGAAGCTCCTGAAACCCCGGAAACTTCATCTGAAGAAAACAACGAAGAAAAAGCGGCCGAATAATTTTATCTGCTTTCCCATAATATCAAAAGCCTCCGAATGTTCGGGGGCTTTTTTTTTGTCCCCCTTGTGCGATGCCTTTGCAGCTAAGCGATGTTTCCTACTTAGCAGAGTAGGGGAATGCTAGATGACCTTCCCGCATTTCATGCGGAACGCTCTATTCCTCTAAAACAAAAATGAGGCTGTTTCAAAGGTATAGGAAACGTTTTTGCGAGCGCAGTGAACAAACTATATCAGCCCTCAGAAATCTGAAATCAGCCCTTAATAGATTGCTTTCTCATGCTACACACATGGCTATGCCATTCCTCGCAAAGACGGATTGATTGGCAGTTGCGTCAACCTATTTCAGGAAGAAACACATCGCAAAGCATTTAAGATTACCACTTTTACACAACCCTTTCCTCTCACGCAGAATTTTCATTTTGCTGTTTTAGTTGGTTGAGAGCAAGCAGTTGACCTATTTTTGAAGAAATTATAGGCTATCAAAAAACTATTCCGCATATCAGCATGGTTCATTCTTTCCTTGTTTCTATTAGTTGGGCTGCTGTTGCTATTGCTGCAACTCAATGCGGTGCAAACCTTTATTGCTCAAAAAGTAGTGAGCGAGCTATCGAAAAAAACCGGAGTGGAGATTTCGATTGACAGGGTCGCTATTCGTTTTTTAGACAATGTGCAGTTGGAAAATATTTATGTGGAAGATTTGGAACAGGACACTTTATTGTTCACCGAAAAATTAAGAGTGGACATCAACCTCTTTCATCTGCTCCAAAAGAAAGTCAGTCTCGAACATGTTTTATTGCAAAATGCAGTTTTTAATTTGAAACAAAACGCAGTTGATAGCGCTTTCAATTTTCAGTTTTTAATAGATGCCTTTTCGTCAGACGCTACGCCCAAAGAAAAAACAAAGGAACCCGCTGACTGGCAAATCAGCATTGACCTTGTTGAAATCAATCAGGTGAGGACAACGATAGCGCTTGCGCCATCAGGATTTTATTTGAAAGGGAAAATTGGCGCGTTTTCTACTGCTGCCAAAACATTCGACTTAGACGCGCAGTCCATCGCGTTGAAGACAATCCGCCTCCACCATTCGAATATTGAAATTACACTTGAAAAGCAGACTGCAATTATTGACGAAACACCCGACACCACGTTCGCTGAATTTTTGTTGCCCGATATAGGCTGGGTTTTTTCTGCTGACAAAATTGATTTTGAAAGCAACGCCTTTTCTTTAGATAATAATTCGGTGGCGGCTAAAGAAAAAGGATTTGACCCCGCACATCTTCACCTGACGGATTTATCGCTGCAAGTGGAAAATGCTTTTTTCGGCAAGCATACCATCAAAGCCGATATTAAAAAGGGCGCGGTGGTGGATAAAAGCGGTTTGCAGTTAAATGAACTCAAGGGCGAAATCCTCATGGATACTTCCGGTTTCGATTTTCAAAATTTATTGGTCGCAACAAAAAACAGTCTGTTAGTTGCCGACATCCGTTTGCGGTTTCCCAATCTTCAGTCGTTGGCGACTTTAGATGAAAATCTGGTTTTGAAAGCCGCATTTAAAAAAAGCCATGTGGCAGCAAGTGAAGTTGCTTTTTTTATTCCGGGCGTGGCGGATGAGTTGCTGCATGATTTGGGCACGGTAACGCTCGATGGCGACATCCACGGCACAACGGCTGACCTCACCGGAACAAACTTTGTTTTTGCAGTAGATGAAAACAATAGGGCTGTGCTCAATTTCCACGCGAAAGGATTGCCGGATATTGATGCCGCCCATTTTGTATTGAATATGGAAGAAATTGCGTTCACGGCCGATTTTATTACCAAAATCAGCGGAGCGGAATTGCCCGATGAAGTGAAGCGGTTGGGCGGTATCGTTGTGAGCGGTCAATATCGCGGTACTATTCGCGACATGTTGTTTGACGGAACCGTATCAACAAAACTTGGAAACCTTGCCGCTCAACTTCAGGCGAAATTCAATGAGGATTATTCCAATGCCGAATATGATGGCAGCATCCAACTCAAAAATTTTCAGTTGGGAACGCTGCTGAATGACACCACTATCGGAAAAATTTCTTTAGAAGCAAATGTTAACGGAAAGGGTTTGATATTAGAAGAAATTCAGGCTGATATAGATGCCACCATCTGGGAAGCAGGATACAGAAACTACACCTACAAAGACTTCAAAATTGAAGGTAATGTGGAGGGTAAAAAATTCACCGGACACGCGAAAATTGACGACCCTAATTTGAAATTTGATTTTAATGGCATGGTCAACCTCGCGGATACGGTTCCTGTTTTTCGTTTTGAAATGGCGCTCGATACCGTCAATCTCGCGGAGTTGAACCTGTTCGCGCAACCGCTGGGCATCAGCGCGAAAATTGAAGTGGATTTTAAAGGTATGGATTTGGCGCATTTTGAAGGTCATGCCATACTCCGCGATATTCATTTGTCGAATGACAGCCTCCAGGTGCATATAGACAGCGTGAATGGGCTCGCGCAAGTTACTCAGGCAGGTGGCGCGACTGTGGAACTAATTGCTCCTTTCATTCATGCAAAACTGAGCGGCAACTACAACATCGCGGAACTGCCGCGCCTGCTCGTAAATTATGTGAGCGAATATTTTCCACTTGAAAAAGAAGGCGAACTTGCCCTTCTTCCCGCAGCCATTGCCGGCATGGCAGGCGAAAAACGAAAAGTGGCTGACCAGCAATTCGAGTTGTTGATTGCCATCAGTCAGCCGTTGGAAGTTTTACAAATGTTTGTTCCCGAAATCGGGAAGTTGGATACCGCAAGTTTATCATTCGCTTTCGACAGCCGGCAGCAATTGCTCGATTTGAATTTGTTCGTGCCGGAGTTTAAATACAGCAATATCACTTTAGACAGCATTCTGTTTAGTATAAAAGGAGGCGCTGACACATTAGCATTATCATTGACACTCGACACGCTCAACTATGATGACAAAATGAAAATTCCGTTTGCCTTCAACACACTTATTCATGACAACCAAATGGCATTGGGTTTAAAAATTGACGGGGACACGGTGAGCAGATTGGAAATGAATGGCGTTATCACGCACATCGAAAACGAATTGCTCCGTTTCGCTTTCACGGAAAATATGCTGTTGAATAATGAATTATGGAACATCGCGGCTGACAACGCGATTGATTTTCGTCCTGATTACTACACCATTCATAATGTAAGTTTTCAGCAAGCCGAACATATTTTGAAAATACACAGCCGCAGCAAAGAAAAAAATGCGCCTGTAGATATTACATTCAACAATTTTTATTTACAGGAATTTTCAGACCTGCTTGATGTGGCAGACCTTTCTTTCACGGGTGTGATGAACGGCATGCTCACTTTTGATAATTCATTTGAACACATAGCCCTCACCGCTGATTTGAAAGTGGACGAAATTGAAGTGAATGAACATCCCGTTGGCACACTCGAACTGCACGCGGGATGGCAGGGAAACATCATTGACGCACGCCTCCAGATTTCCGGTCAGGATAATGAATTGCTCATGCTCGGCAACTTGAACCCCGAAACCGGATTGCTCGCGCTGAACTTGGATATGAAACGACTGAACCTAGCGGTTGCAGACCCGTTCATCAGCGAATTTATCCGCAACAGCACCGGCTATATCAGCTCAAAAATTGACATCACCGGAAAAATGCTGTCACCCGAAGTGAAGGGACATATCAATTTTCATGATGTCTCCACGCATGTGGTGCAGGCAAACAGCCGCTTCACTTTACCCGACAAAAACCGCATCGAAATTCAGCCCGACAAATTTATTTTAACCCGCTTTGAATTGCTTGATGCTGAAAAAAGAAGCGCTACGCTGAATGGAAGTGTTTCGCATCGCTATTTTACCAATTACAAAATGGACTTGTCGCTCAACACGAATGAATTTTTGTTTCTGAACACGACTGAAAAAGACAATGACTTTTTCTATGGCAAAGTGGTGATGGCAATCAACGCTACGGTGAAAGGCGACCCGAAACTGCCGATGGTTTCGGGCAGCGCTGCCACCAAGCCGGGCACCAAAGTTTTTATACAACCGCTGTCTGGCGAGGAAGCGCTGCGGCAACATGACTACATTATTTTTCAAAGCCCGCCTTTCAAGCGCGGAGAAGGAGAGGATTCTTCCGCTATTCTCAGGGAATATAAGGTGGATATTTCAGGCGTGGTGCTCAACCTGTTTTTTGAACTGACACCTCAGGCGGAGTTGCAAATTATTATTGACCCGCTGACGGGTGACCGGCTCATCGTGAAGGGAAACGCCAATCTTGTCGTGGATGTTTCACCTGCCGGAGGCGTTCAGATTTCGGGCAGCTACACGGTGGAAAGCGGCAGCTATTCATTTTCATATCAAGGTATGCTCAGACGGCAATTCGAAGTGCAGAAAGGCAGCCGCATCATTTTTACAGGCAACATTCTCAATGCCGGACTCAACATCACTGCGACCAACACGGTAGATGCCACCACCTACGAATTGATTGCCACACAATCGGCATCGCTCAGCGAGAGCGACATTGCCGCTTCGAAAAGAAGAACGCCCGTGAATCTGGTGCTGAGAATTGGCGGCAACATCTCACAGCCCGAACTGAGTTTCGACATCCGCCTGCCCGACCAAACCAATCCCGTTACCAGCATCGTGGAAAGACGACTGGTGCAAATCCGCGAAAACCCTACGGAGATGAACAAGCAGGTTTTCGGCTTGCTGTTGTTTCGAAGTTTTATTGCAGAAGAAGGCACCAATCCCGACTTCGCGTCCACCGGACAAAACGTGGCGCTGAAAAGTGTGAGCAGACTGATTACCGCTCAACTGAACAGCCTCGCGGATAGGGCGAAAGGCTTTGAAATCAATTTCGACCTCGACTCTTACAAATCAAAATATGGCGCGAACAATGAATCGGACGTGAAGACGCAGGTGCATCTTGATGTTTCCAAAAAACTTTTGAATGAACGGCTTGAAATCAGGGTGGGTGGCAATGTGAATTTGGAAACAGGAGATGAAAACGGAGGATTATCCAACATCATCGGTGATTTTGTGGTGGAATATAAAATCACCGAAAGCGGCAGATACCGCGTGAAAGTTTTTCAAACCGGCAATTACGATATGCTCAATCAATCCAATCTCTATCGCACCGGAGTGGGGTTGATTTACCGGCAGTCGTTCAGAAAATTGATGAAGCGCGGAGAGCGGAAAGAAAAAAAGAAAAAGAATGATGCGGAAGAAGATATTAAAGAGGAGGAGTAAAAGTTTGTTTAACATTGAACATTCCAACAAAAAAAATAAAAACCCAAACAGCACCTGAAATTTGAAATACATCATCAACATATTCATCTTCACTTTCACTCTTGCCTTGCTTTCTTCCTGCAGCGGAACAAAACATTTGCCCGAAGGAAAAACGCTATACAACAAAGCGGAAGTGCAGATGGCTACTCCTGAAAATTTCAACAAGGTTCGTATGGTGAAAGGGGAATTGGAAGATAGGGCGCGACCATTGCCCAACAAGAAATTATTGGGATTGTTTCGCATCCCCTTGTGGCTGCATCTGAAAGTGAAAGAACCCAAAAAAGAAAAGGGATTTCGCCATTGGCTCAAATATAAAATCGGGGAACCGCCCGTGTATCCTTCCGAAAGCGCTTATGAGCAATCGGTATTGTTGATGAAGCAGTATCTTCAGAATAATGGTTACTTTATTTCTGATGTTACCTTCGAAACGGAAGTAAAAAAGAGGAAGGAGAACGTAACCTATACGGCAAGCACACAGGGACAATATTTTATTCACCGCATTTACATGCCCGAAGATACCGGGGCGGTCAGCACCATTATGCGCGAGCATGAAAAGCAAGTTGCCATCAAGCCGGGCGATGCTTACAGCGTGGAGAAAATGAGCGCTGAACGGGATAAGTTCGCGGGATTCATTCGCAGTGAGGGTTATTATGATTTCAGTAAAGATTTTATTTATTACTACGTGGACACCTCGATCGGCAACCGGCAACTCGATGTTTATTTCAGAGTGCAAGACCTTTCCGACACGGTATTACATTCCAAATATTATATCAATGATATTACAGTGTTTCCGGTTTTTTCCATTGACGAAAAACCGAGCAAGGCAAGCAATGATACGCTGTTCAAAAAAGAATACCGCATCATTCAGTCCGAAGTTTTTCTGAAACCAAAAGCAATAGAAAGAAATATTCTCATTCAAAAGGGCGAAGCGTTTTCTCAGCGCAATCACAACTACACCATCAACCACTTTCTTGATTTGGGGATTTTTAAATTCGTCAACATCCGTTATGAAAAAAATGCTGCCGACTCGCTCGATGTCATTATTCAACTGACGCCAACCAACACGCAGGACATCGTGGGCGAACTGAACGTGAGCACTACCACCACCAACTTTTTGGGGATGGGCGCTTCGGCAAGTTATATCAACCGCAACCTGTTCAAAGGCGCGGAACAACTCACCATCACGGGCAATATCAACGCGGAAACGCAACTGAATTCCACACAGTCGTTCATCAACACGCTCGAAATCAACGGACTCATCGAGTTGGGATTTCCCCGGCTGCTCGTGCCGTTCGGCAGCAAAAAGGTTTCTCAGTATTATGTCCCGCGCACAAAGTTTTCATTGCTGGAAAGTTATCAGAAACGTATTGAATTTTTCGCGCTCAATGCACTCACGTTCGATTTCGCTTATGACTGGCGCAAAAAGACAACCATGAGGCATATTGTAACACCTCTGTCTGTTACAAATATCCGGTTGCTCTACACGACTACCGAATTCGATGACATTCTTTCCCTCAATCCCACTTTGCGGACCGGGTTTGAAGATATTTTTATTGTGTCCATGAAATACAGCTACATCTACACCGGCACCACGAGCAAACGGAAACACGGCTATTTCAGAGGCAATATCGAACTGGCAGGCAATGTTTTGTATCCGATTGCCGAAGCCTTTAACAGCGATGCGGAACAGCATCAAATTTTCGGGCGACCGTTTGCCAATTACTCCCGTTTTGATATGGACGGAAGATATTATATCAAAATGACTAAAAAGCATTCCTTCGTCAACCGGATGATTGCGGGCATTGTCATTCCGTATGGCAACTCTGAGGTTACACCCTACATCAAACAGTTTTTCATGGGAGGCGCTACGAGTGTGCGGGCATATCGCCTGCGCATGTTGGGACCGGGCAGCTACACCAACCCCGCTCCCGAAAGCAGGCAATTTTTTCCCGATCAAACGGGCGACATCCGCTTAGAGTGGAACACTGAATATCGTTTTACGATTGTGAAGTTTCTGAAAGGAGCGTTGTTTGCCGATGCGGGCAACGTTTGGCTGATGCGCGAAAGCCCGGAACGACCGGATGGCGAATTTGAATTCAACCGGTTTTACAAGGAAATCGCCATTGGCACGGGCGTGGGCATTAGGTTAGATTTCGGGTTCTTTGTGGTTCGTACCGATGTTTCCTTTCCCCTCCGCAAACCCGAACTGCCCGCAGGCGACCGCTGGACCTTCGACAAACTCTCTTTCAACGACAAAAGCTGGCGCAAAGACAATCTGATTTGGAACATCGCGATTGGGTATCCGTTTTAGATTTTTTTTCTGGAGTAAGGGCAGGGGGTTTTGTAAATGTTTGCGACCCCGCTGTAAGCGAGGGAAGCAATCTATTGAAGTTGTCGATTGTTAGTTGGGAAAAGTTTGAATCTTCGTCTTGACGAGCTTAGTGAACAAACTATATCAGCCCTCAGAAATCTGAAATCAGCCCTCAACAGATTGCTTCGTCATGCTGCACAAAAAGCTACGCCATTCCTCGCAAAGACGGGTTGATTGAGAGTAGCGACATCATGAACGAGGGGGGAACAACCGAAGAAGTCTGTTTTTGCTCAAAATGATGGTAATTAATATCGGTTCACATATCCTTCCAGCGAATTGAAAAGCAGTGTTCACTACCTTGCTATTATCTGAATAACTATCCAATCTTTTTAAGGCTTTATAGCTCTCTACAACTTGAGCACATACCTTTTTGTTAGGTGATTTTAACTTTCTGATAAACACAAAAAAAAGCAAAACCACTCTTTAAGTGCCAATTTAAAAAAAACAAAACAACTAATTTTTTAACTAACACCTATTTATGATTATTGAGAAATTATAGCGTGGAAGTTAAGAGGCTTTTGGTCTAAAGCGAAAATGAAAATTTAAGAGTAATAATTAGTTATCAGCCGGGTTCACCATTACTACAGCTACATCTGCATCGGGAGCGCTGCCAATGGCATTTTCTTCTTCTACCGCTTCTATTTCTTTTAGTTTAGGAAGGTCTTTGGGAGAGTTAATGCCGAAGTAATCCATAAATAATTGGCTGGTTTTATACAGCAACGGTTTGCCGGGACCATCTGCTCTGCCCGAAATCACGATAAGTTCTTTTTCCAAAAGTTTCTGAACGGTATGGTCGCAGTTAACGCCTCTTATATGCTCCACTTCGCTTTTGGTAATGGGTTGTTTGTAAGCAATAATAGCAAGCGTTTCGAGTGCCGAAGTAGAAAGTTTTTTCTTCGACTTGATATTCAAATAAGCAGAAACAACGCCATAGTAATCTTTCTTGGTCATAAAATGATAACCACCGCTGATTTGCACCAATTCGAATGAATACATTTCATCGGCATAGCGCTCTACTAATTCGTCAATACATGATTCTATATCTTGAGCATTCATTTCCCAACCATAAGTGTTCGTGAGGCACTCTTGAATATCTTTAACTGTAGTAGGATTTTCTGAACTGAAAATAATAGATTCCACGTGTTGTTTCAATGTTTCCATACGCTGCGTATTTTTTGTTAAAGATACCTACTCGATTTATTGAGCTATTGTTGAGATTTCAACAGAGGTTAAAAACTTTTTTCTGATTTTTCAGAATAATAAGCCTCTAAACCACAGGAATCTGAAATGAGTTTCAACATGCTTGTGCAAACTTTACATTTCATTATTGCTATACCTTTGCGCCCATGAAAAAGCACAATTTTACTGCGGGTCCTGCCATATTGCCTCAGAGTGTTTTCAGGCAGGCATCAGAAGCTGTTATAAATTTTAAAGGCACAGGGCTTTCCATTCTTGAAATTTCGCACCGCGATAAACTTTTTCTCGAAGTAATGGAAGGCGCACAGGCATTGGTGAAGCAGTTGTATCAATTAGGCGATGATTATGAAGTGTTGTTTTTGCAGGGAGGCGCCAGCACACAGTTTGCTATGGTGCCCATGAATTTTTTGAGCGAAAACGAAACTGCAGCTTTTGTGGATACGGGCGTGTGGTCTGCGAAAGCGATTAAGGAAACAAAGTTGTTCGGAAAGGTCAATATTGCGGCTTCCTCCTCCGATAAGAATTTCTCATATATTCCTAAAGCATTTGAAGCTCCTGCAGATGCGCGTTATTTGCACATCACTACCAACAATACCATTTACGGCACTCAGTTTCATGCGTTTCCCGAAACGCCTGTGCCGGTTGTGGCGGATATGTCTTCAGATATTTTCAGCAAAGAAATTGACGCGAAAAAATTCGATTTGATTTATGCCGGAGCACAAAAAAATATTGGCGCTGCCGGTGCTACCTTGGTCATTATAAAAAAAACATTTTTAGAAACAGCCGCCAAGAAAGTTCCCGCCATATTCGATTATAAAGTTCATGCGGCTAATCAATCTTTGTATAATACACCTTCGGTATTCGCGGTGTATGTATGTTATCTCACTTTGCAGTGGCTGATTGCTGAAGGTGGTTTGAAAGAAATGGAAAAACGTAATCGTGCCAAAGCGGAATTGCTTTATGATGAAATAGAGCGCAACAGTTTGTTTGCCGGAAATGTGAACGCTGAAGACCGCTCGCTCATGAATGTTACTTTTGTTGTAAACAAGCCCGAACTAGAAACCGCTTTTTCAGAAATGGCAAAAGCCGCGGGAATAATCGGCATCAAAGGGCATCGTTTGGCAGGTGGTTTTCGCGCATCGTTGTATAATGCTTTGCCCATCGAAAGTGTGCAGGTGCTGGTGGAAGTGATGCGGGAGTTTGAGGTCAAGCATTCCTGAACTTAACTTTACCATTTTTAAACCTTACAACTTTACAACCTTTCAACTTTATAACTTCAATTTCTCATGGCAATCATCAAACCCTTCAAAGCGCTCCGACCACAACCTGAAAAAGCGGCACAAGTTGCCACGCTTCCTTATGATGTAATGAATACTTCAGAAGCTCGTAAAATGGCGGCAGGCAATCCGCACTCATTTTTGCACGTGTCGCGTGCTGAGATAGATTTTCCCGAGGGAACAGATGAACATTCGCCCGCAGTATATGAGCGGGCATCGGATAATTTGCAGCGGCTCATCAACGAAAAAGTTTTAATTCAGGATGCTTCGGCACACTATTACATCTATGCTCAAACCATGAACGGCAGAAGGCAAAACGGTTTGGTGGCTTGCAGTTCGGTGGAAGATTATTTCAACGATGTAATAAAGAAACATGAATTTACACGCCCCGAAAAAGAACAAGACAGAATCGAACACATGATGGCTGTGAAAGCGCATGTAGGTCCTATTTTCCTTACTTATCCGCATCACAACGAAGTAGATAGTCTTATCGCGAAAATTGTTGCAGAAGAAAAACCGGTTTATGATTTTGTTGCTGAAGACGGCATAACGCATACGGTGTGGTTGGTGAACAATGAAAACGCAACAGAACAATTAACTTCTTATTTTGCCAACGATATTCCTTTTACATACATCGCTGACGGGCATCATCGCACGGCTTCTGCCGCTAAGGTGGGTAAAAAGTTGCGCGAAGAAAATCCAAATCACACCGACAATGAAGCGTATAATTTTTTCCTTTCGGTGTTGTTCCCTGACAATCAATTAGTCATTATGGATTACAACCGTGTGGTGAAAGATTTGAATGGATTAAGTGAAGCGGAATTTCTGGAAAGGATTTCTGAAAAATTTGAAACAAGCACCTGCAATGGCGGATATGAATCTGCTAAGCCCCAACACTTACATGATTTCGGCATGTATTTAAACGGACAATGGTATAGTCTGAAATCCAAGCCTGGCACTTGGAGCGAAGACCCAATTGGTGTGTTAGACGTGAGCATCATTACCAACAATCTGCTCGACCCTATTCTCGGCATCAAAGACCAACGCACCGACAAGCGCATTGATTTTGTTGGCGGTATTCGCGGATTGGAAGCATTGGAACAAAGAGTGAATAGGGGAGAAGCGGCAGTGGCGTTTGCCCTTTATCCTGTTTCCATTCAGCAACTCATAGACATTGCCGACAGCGGCAACGTAATGCCTCCCAAATCTACCTGGTTCGAACCTAAGTTAAGAGACGGATTGTTTTGCCATTTGTTTTGAGCGAAAGTTTGCAATAAGCCAATTAAAAAATACAAAGCGCTCTTCCAAAATTTTCTTAGAGTTTCAAACTTTAGGAAGGTTACTAATCACACAGGAAATGAAACTTACTGATTGCTTTGATTGGTAGTATCTTTCATTTTGCGAAGAATCAAGAAAAGTTAAGAATGGTATATGGGCTTAGGATTATAAATCGGAACTCCATAGTTTTTGATTATCTCACCACAAATCTTTTAGAATACATTCCGGTTTCGGTATGGATGGTAATGATATAAATACCTGAAGGAAGCCCTTGCAATTGGAATGTTTCGGCTAAATAATCGGTATTGGAAAAGGATTTGCTCCACAGGCTCATGCCTAAAAAATTACCAATGCTGACCGTGATGTTTTGCGGCTTTTCAAATACTGTTTCTAAAATAAATTCGCCCGAATTTGGGTTAGGAAATAATTTTATCTCAGGCGATTTTTTGGAAACGGTTGCTACAGAAGTAATGTCCTCACACTCGGGTGGATTCGGAGCATTTCCTAATGGGTATCCCGCCATAAACTCATGATAAATTTCTGCTCCAAAGTCTGCATTAAAATTTTCCCAAAAACCCGAAACATTCAGTTTTTTAAATCGGGCATAACCATGTCCGTCATTGTTTGCCCACCACGACAGCCCATCTTCTCCTTGGTCTGTTACAATAAATTTATAGCATCCGGGCGATAAATGAATCGTATCGCGATAAATGAAGTTGGCAGCCATATTGGTGCGTGAAAAGATGATGCTGTCTTGAGCGTTTTTCAGGTAAAAAGCATTTTGCTCGGGAACCGAATTTGTTTTGAAAAAAATTACAAAAGCCGTGTCATATACCGGAGGCAAATAAAAAGGAACAGTGGCTTTGTTGTTCAACTCATACTCATCATCACTATTGAAATTCGGTTCGATCGCTTCGGCATAAAACATAGCATTGCCCGTGTCTAAACCGTTCCAGTTGAATAGCGGAAGCGTAACGATTTCTGTTTCTAAAAATTTCAGGTTTCCGTTCCAACGGTAAAAACATGGCTCACCGCCCGCAACTCCATATTTTATCACCAATGTTTGAAGTGCTTCTGTTCCATTATTTTTAATTTTCACCACAGGATAAGAACAAATCGGATTTTTCCTGCTGAAAATATCGGTGGCTGAAGGCGCCACAATATCGTCTATAGCCGCATCGAGAGAAAAATTGGGCAAGCCATAAGAAACCACTTGAGCTTCAATGGCATAGTAGGGCACCGAGCCGCTGCCGTTCCATGTGTAAGGTTCTATTTCATAATCGAAAGCATGTGTGTTGTTGGGCTGAACATATTCTGAAATTTCCATGTCGTAAGTTTCCACTTCAGCACCCGGGCACCAGTTGGCTCTGTTGTAAACCCACGTGCCACCTTGCGGAAAAACGGGATTGTAAGCACAGTCATCGCGCCATACTGTTTGGGCGTGTCGTTGCACACCGTCTATCTTAAAAAAATGTTGTTTGGCGCAAAACTCTGCACAGTTTTCATTGCCGCCAAAGCCATGTCCGGTTACTCTTACTTTTAACCGTGCGTTCTTCATATCGCTGCCGAAACTTACAGATTTTGTTGTCAGAAAATTTTCAATCGGGGTATTAGTTCCGTAATGCGGATTGCCCGACCAAAGGTTTTCAACTTTCAATGGGTCGCGGGCAGGTATGCCTTCAATGAAAATAAATTTCAGGTCTAACCATTCCTGCCAGTTGCCCGCAGTTATTCTTATAGAGTCTGTAAGCAACGGACGATAATCTGAAACATCGAATATCCAAGTGAAACCATCGCCCAAACTGAGGTTGATGCCATAAGGTGTAATGTAGCGGGCAATTTCAAACCGTTCATTGTCTGACAGTTGGTATAAGTAGGTATAAGAAAGATAATCCCATTCGCCACAAGGATAACCTAAGCCGCCTGCGCCTCCTGGCGTTTCGACACATTTCAGCGTGTAATACATCAGAATTTTTTCATACCGTTCGTTGGCAGCAGGGAACACTGCTACGGTATCCTGAGTGCCGGCAAAAGTAAATACCTGAATAATGCTGGTGTCGCCAGTGGCAGCATACAAATGAGTGAATGATAAGATGCTACATGCTATGTATGCAATGATTATTTTCATCGGTAGTAATTTGAAAAAATAAAAAGGCGGGCGATTGTGATGGTCGAAATTAGTTAAAACTGCGGGCTTAATTAAAATACATTTCCAAAGGGTGTCAAAATGAAAGACCAAAAGTAAAATCAAATAGGTTTATTATGGTTCTTTTGAGTTGGTGTGTCGGCTTGTTTTTTTTTAAGTAATTATTTTATTTGTGAAGTATTGATCTGTCGAAATCTTTAGCCACTTTGAATGCCAAATAAATGTAGATAGTGTAGCATACTGCTTCTACCAACATGAGCGCCCAAAGGAATTGTGTAATACTAAACCCGAGCGGTTTTAAAAAACCAAGACTGATAATGCTGAAGAAGAAAAACATTTGCCAATAGCTGGCAATTTTTATTTTTTCCAAAGCAGTGAACACCACATTGATTGAGCCGTTCACAAAACGAAGTCCATAAGCCAGCGCTAAAATTTGTGTGTATTCGCCCGATTCTGTCCATTTTTTTCCGAAAATAAAACCAAACAATTCGGGACCAAAAATTACGAGAATGATAAAGAACGGGATGGTGAGAGCAGAGAGGAACAGAAATATTTTTTTTACTTCGTCATACACCGGAAGTTTTTTGTTTTTGCGCTCTACGAAACGCTCCAATAATACTTGTGAAAGATTACGGGCAATCAACACGAGTGGAATGGAAAGCATGTCGCGGGTATTGGAATAAAAGCCCGCTTCTTTTTCTCCGAAAAACGCACCTATAAACAGCATGGGAATATACATGCCAATAGCATCGGCAAAAGCAGGCAGCGAATTGAATAAAGGAAAATCGCTGTATTTGCGTGCTAACAGTTTTGTTTTTTGAAAATCTAAATTTTTAAAAGTGAAACCCATGCGCATTGCCTGATACATTGCCACCAAAGCCATCACCACTCTTCCTATAAAATCGCCCACTATTAAACCACTTGAATATTTCTGATAACCCATCACCACCATAGCGGGCGCATCGGTAAGTTTTTGCGAAACGCGGTTCACAGCCGATTGTTTGAATGCCTTTTGTTTTACCAACCAATAATTAAACACCTGATACACCCCACCAAAAAACACTCCTATGGGAACAATCAGCACCCAACGGGCAAGGCGCTCGTTGTTGAGCAATGAGGCAATATCATTTCTGAAAACAAAAAATAAAACAAACAAACCCAACGACACAAAAAGCGATACAAACAATGAGAGTATCGCTACACGATTATTATCTTCTTTTTTATCAGGCAAGGCTACTGCGAGTTCGTAGCGAAGGGTGGCAATAACCGTAAAAATTCCGATTAACGAAAAATATATACTGAACAGCCCGTAATCTTCAGGCTCATAAAGCCGGGTGAGAATAGGGCGAATAATAACGTGAATGGAATAGGCTGCCACCGTTCCAAACATCATAATAGAGACGTTTTTGAGAAACGGAGATGACTTGATTTTTTTGAGCAGATTCAATGATTAACCGATTCGGCTTTGATAAATGCGTTCGATAATTTCAACTACTTTCAATCCTTCCAATGCGTTGGTTGTAACGGTGGTTTTGCCCGAAAGCGTGTCCACCACATTTTCTATAATATAATGATGGTTGGCTGCACTTCCTTTGTAAGCTCCATAATCGTTGGGCGGATTAATGGGCGCCAATTCGGGCATCGTGTAATCCTGCACATGGCAGTATTCCACCTTATCCATGTATTGTCCGCCCACTTTCACGGTTCCTTTGGAGCCGATGATGGTAATGCTGCTTTCCAAGTTTTTATCCCATACCGAAGTGGAATAATTAATGCTTCCGATACCTCCGTTTAAAAATTTAAAATTCACGAAGCCGGAATCTTCAAACTCTGTATTGTGCTTATGGTTGAATGTTTCAAAGCGCGCCTGAACATCAAGTATATCGCCAAACAACCAATACATGATGTCAATAAAATGGCTGAACTGCGTGAACAACGGACCACCATCTAAAGATTTTTTTCCTTTCCAGTCGCTTTTGGAATAATAGCGGTCATCGCGATTCCAGTAGCAATTGATTTGCACCTGAAAAATATCACCCAATGTTTTGTTGGTGATGATTTCTTTCAGCCAAACCGATGGCGGACTGTAACGATTTTGCATGACACAAAAAACCTGACGGGAATTTTGCAGCGCTTTGTAAATAATATTTTCGCAATCGGCTTTGCTCAAGCCCATCGGCTTTTCGCACACCACATGGCATTTATGCTCTAGTGCTTTAATAGATTGCTCGGCATGAAGTCCGTTGGGCGAACATACGCTCACTACATCCATTTCAATTTCGGAAGCCAGCAATTCCTCTAAAGAGGTAAAAAAAGGCACACCATATTCGCTTTTTGCATAGTTTTCTTCAGCGGAATTAATATCTGAAACAGCAATCAATTCAGTATCGGGATGACCTTTGATGATTGCTGCATGACGCTTGCCTATGTGCCCGAAACCTACAATAGCGAATTTGAGTTTTTTGGTCATGGTTTTTTTAGTGGAATTGATATTGAGATTTATGACTGAAAGGCTCGATAAGTTATAAGGTTACAAGGTTAAAATGTTATAAGAATAAAAAAGGGCTTTCAAAAATCACAACTTTATAACTTTTGAAATTTCAAACAACATCCTCCTATCATCAACAAACGATAAACCACGGATTCAGCAGGTTTTCTTTGTTGTAGCGCAAAGGTAAATCAGAATTGTGAACCAAAACTTTTCTGCCGGCAGCAGCAGCAACGGCATGAGCCGCGCCTGTGTCCCATTCCATAGTTGGTCCGAAGCGAGGATACACATCGGCAACACCTTCGGCAACCAAACATATTTTGAGCGAACTGCCCATCGAAACAAATT
>CAZFFP010000041.1:0-32410 GCA_964518215.1 uncultured Chitinophagaceae bacterium | reverse complement strand
GAGCCGCCTTCTTACATGTTCTTCTAACAGAATGGAAAATCACATAGTTAATTCAACACCACCAATCTTTTATTTCCATTCACAACATCAGAAGAAAGAGTCATAAAGTAAACGCCTGTGGGTAATCCCGAAAGCGATATGTCAAAAGTTTTATAACCCGAAACACCATTGAATTCATTGCGGTAAACAATTCGTCCACCGGCATCAATGATTTTTACATCAACATCCGCAATTTTGTCGCCAACATTAATATCAACAGAAGTTTTGTGCTTAGCAGGATTTGGAAAAACATTAAAGCTGTAATCATTAAGCGTTTTTACTTTTGCAATTTTATTCTCTGTTTCAACACCACCATCAAACTGGTAAGTATGCCCTTCTATGGCTTCATAAATTGCATTCTCATATTCTACTGAAAGAATGCGAAACTCATAGTCGGTATCAGGATTCAGATTGTCGAAGGTGTATTCATTGCCCGTTACGGAAAATGTATTCCATTCTTCATCAGGATTACTTCTTCTGCCTAAAGTAAGAGACTGCGCACCTTCGAAAGGATTCCATGACAGCCCTACAGCACTTACATTGATATACATGGGGTGCAGGGCATAAGAATAATCGCTGGTATTTTCTTCTCTGTATGGCGCACATTCACCAACAATATCGTTAGGGAAATTGGGTAAGCCGAATTTGCTTTGAGCAGTGCCTATGTTAACCCCGTCATGAATAAACTCGCAGCCTAATCCCTTAATGTCGGGATTTCTGATTACCGCCAAAAAGTTCGCATTTCTCCGGGCAATGTAGAGTTTATTATCTGGACCAATTTGCATGGAGCCAAGAAATCCTGCCGAATTCCCTACCTCTATTTTTGATGCTGCAATATTTTGGGCCGTAACGTCATATTGATAAATTTTCTTTGCGCTAAAATCTAAAGCATAAAGCATTTTACAGTCAGGAGAGAATGATCCTGTATAACCAAAACTCAGATTGAGGTTTTTTGCATTGCTCACAGTGCCGGTAGCACTATTAAAATCCATCAAAAAAGAATGGATTCCTGATGCGAAAAACATTTTTTGTCCGTTGGCAGAAATTTTTATTTCTCCGGCATCATGTGTGGCTGTAATCCCTGTGTTTGATTTAGTAACACCTTGAATTCCAAATGCAGATAAATGGTATGCAAAAATCGAATCTGTATTTGGTTTAGCAACTATAATCCAGTAATCTTTTCCGTTGTTGTGTTTTGCTGCCGCTAAAGACTCGGTAGTATAATCCAAAAGCGCAATGTTTTTTTGTGCAACGCCACCTAAACCTCCGTCTAAGTTCATGTCTATGATGTGGTAACTTAATCCGGCTGCCAAATTGTTTTCTCTACAATCTGTAGTAAACATGTAATGAATATTTCTTTGACCTAAAGTTAGCGCAATAGCCGATTGAAGCGCACTGCCGCACCCTCTGTCAGAAAGTCCAAGACTGCCGTTCAGCATCATTTGATGGTTGCGGTTCCAAATGCCACCTGTAGTAGGTCTTTGTCCGCCATTTGAATAAAACAATAAGTTTCCCGTTTCGTCAGCCATGCTGATGCAGCCTTCGTTTGCCTGCATGGCACTATTAGTTAAAGACGTAGGATTTCCGTTAGAAAAATCAAGCCCTGCACCATATCCGAAATACCAAATATTGGCTTTCTTAAGGTTTTGAGCCTGTATTGTCATAAAACTCATAGCTAGACATCCGGCAATCAATAAATTCAACGCTTTCATAGGGGATAATTTTGGGTGTTATTAAGTTTATTCAGCCCTTTTTACGGTGTCTTCCCCCATTAGTTTCTTTTTCCCGCTTTTTTTTCTAAAATTATTTTGCATTTCAGAAAATAACCTTCTATATTGTGATAAAATAAAATGATTTCATTTACATAAAATTTCTTTTATGAAAAAAATCTACTCTTTCCTTTTCGCCACACTTTTAGCTACTGTGGCTTTTTCTCAAGATGAATTGGTTTTAAATGGAGGTGATGCTTCTGTTACCATTCAATCAGGAGGACTCCTTTATGTAAAAGGAGAAGTAAAAATGATTGGCGCCTCCAAAATCGAGAATAACGGTGAAGTTGAAATTAACACCAACAATAATGATATTATTGGTGACCCGACAAATCCGAGCCTTTATGTTGGCGGCATCCTTCAATTGAATGATGATTTTGATTATACAGGAACCGGCACTGTTCGTTTTACCGGTAATAATGATGCAGTTGTTCGAACTAACAATATAGGTTCACATAATACTGTAACTTTTAAAAATCTTGAGATTGAAATCGAAGGTACAGTAACAGGACCAACGGGAGCCTCTATAACAGAATATGGTGATTTATTCTCTGAAATGAATATTGTAGTTTCTGAAAATCTTGTTTTAGAAAACGGACGAATATTCTTATTAGATGATGCAAACTTTATTCATGTTGATAACCCAAATATTAATGCCATAGTAGCGCCTAGCGAACCTTTTGGAACTGATGCGTCCAGATATGTTATTGGAACATTGAAAAGAACTATGACTTCAGGATCTGATTATTTGTTTCCTGTAGGCTCTATGCCAATAGATGAAGACCCATCTATCAGAGGATTTCAATCAGGGAGGGAATATAATCCTGTGGTTTTAAATCTCAATGCTGCAGCAACAATTGGAGTTAAGTTTACAGATTATGGAACTACTGTTAATCCTTCGGTTCCTTTCTTTTCTCCTTTTAGTAGTTTTCATCCGGATGGTTGCCCCGGAGTGGCTCCTTGGGGACAGTGGTTAGAATTCGACCAAATGTTGCCTGATTTTGGTGTATGGGAAGTTGTTCCTGATGGTACTCCATCAGTTTCCAATTATACTTTTAAAGGATATCCTAATCCACGTCACCAATTTGGAATGGCTCCTTATGCCATGATGAAGGTGGTGAAAATGCCGGACACGGCTACTTTTGCTGATGACTGGAGTGCAGGAGTAGATGCTACAGGTCCCGGAAATCGTTGTGATATTTTTGCTCCCACTCAACTTGCAGATGATGAGTTTACGACACCTGTTCCAGATGTGAAAAATCATTTTTTTGCTAATAATATTACCACTGGCTTTTCAAGATTCGGTGTAGCGGTTGGTTCTTCAACCGGACTTCCTGTAGAATTACTCACGCTCAGAGCAGACCCTGTCAACAATGAATTCATTAAAGTAAGTTGGGCTACTGCTTCTGAAATAAACAATTCAGGGTTTGAAGTATTAAGAAGTATTGATGGTGTAAACTTCGATTATATTGGTTGGGTAACCGGAGTTGGTAACTCATCTTCCACCAATAATTATTTCCTTGATGACCACGATGTAGTGGCAAATCAATTGTATTACTACCGTTTGCGTCAAATTGACTTTGACGGCACTTCTGAACTTACATATATAGTTTCTGCCATGATTACCAATACAGAAGTATTCACAGTAAGTGAGTTTATGCCGAATCCTGCTGAAAATAACACTTCATTAATTATTACTTCGGGAACGGACAGAGATGTGAATATTACTTTCTTTAATACTCTTGGACAAATTATTACTAATAACAATTACGTGGTAAACAAAGGAACCAATAGAATAGACATTGATTTGAGCCACTTTGCTGCGGCTACTTATTATGGTTCTATCACTTCTGATGATTTTGTTTTGAGTAAAAAAATTATTGTAACCAGATAATATTACTATAAGATTTTACCTTCTAAAAGAGCCGGAATTTTTCCGGCTCTTTTTATTTGTGAAAATAAATTTCATATCAATTACAACCTGAATGATTATTTTTCGGTCTGATTCAAAAACTAATCAATGTCTGAAACCGAATTTGTAGTTGACTTACACTGTCATCCTAATTTAAAATCGTTTAATTCCGGCCACCCGAAACCCATAAAAAATCTTTGGGAAACAGTTAATCACAATATCAGAAATGATTACGCAAAGAAAATAAGCGACCGCTCTCAGCATATTTTAAAACAATCACAATGTAATCTTGATGCTCTGCGTGAAGGAAATGTTCGGGTCATTAATATTTCATTATACCCAATTGAAAGAGGATTTCTGCATTTGAGAAATATTCCTAATTTCCTTATCGGAAAAAACAATATTGACATTATGCAGGAAGTAATTACCGGCTTTGATGCTAAAAGGATTACACACCTTAAAAAGTCTTGGAATTATTTTGATGAACTCGAAGCAGAGTATCAATACATCATGAAGCAGCAAAGTAAAAGTAGCGATGGAAAATGGATTTTTACTTTGGTTGATAATTTCAAAGAACTTGAATCTGCTCTGAGTAAGAAGAATATTATAGCCGGAATATTAAGTATAGAAGGAGCACATGTATTTGGATGTGGCACTCCCGATATGGAACAAATTAATCCTGAAGACCATAAATTACTTTTAAGTAAGCATATTAAGAAAGTGAAATCATGGGAACACCCACCTTTTACTATCAACTTGTCCCATCATTTCTGGAATCAGTTGGCAGGGCATTCGACAAGTTTCAAGCCGCCTATCAACAATCTCATTAATCAGGAAAAAGGTAAAGACAAAGGCATCACTGAATTAGGATGGCACGTTATCAGAGAATTATTGAGTCGCGAAAACGGACCTCGTATTTTGATAGATACTAAGCACATGAGTGTGGCTGCAAGAAAAGAATATTATGAGTTTATTGGACATTACAATTATATCAATCCTACCGACCGCATACCGGTTATTTGTAGTCATACCGGAATGAATGGTTTCAGCACTTTAGACCGTTCCATTAAAGAAAAAGATGTCCCTGCTAAAATGAAATCGCACCGGCTGTATAGGTGGAGCATTAATCTTTCTAATGAAGAAGTAAGAATTATTCACCAGTCAAAAGGATTAATCGGGTTAATGATGGATAGGGGAATGCTTGGGGGCTTTGATGCTGTTCAGAAGATTGCCGCTATTGAAGACAAAGAGAGGCAGCGAAGCGAATATTGCAAACTGTTTTGGGATAATGCCTTTCAGGTAATTAAAGCAGTTGAGCATCGTTCGGCTTGGGATTGTGTGGCGTTAGGAACCGATTTTGACGGAACCATTACTCACATGGACCCTTATGAGACTTCAGCAAAAATTCCGGATTTCAAAAATGACTTAATTAAATTTTTAGAAAACACCCGCTATCAGGAAGACCTTTGGTACACTTATACTCCAAAAGATTTGGTGCGTAAAATTATGCAAGAAAACGCCATGAGATTTTATAGCGAATTCTTTACAGGAATTTGATTATTTTATTTTTTTCTCGCCCGCTTCTAATCTTTTAATCTTGTCAACCGGACAAGGATAGTCGAAAAGGCAGTTGTCAATAATATTATCAGCTACTGTTTCGGGCACCATACTTTCCCACCCTTCTGTTCCTGATTTTATCATGCTGATAACATTGTCGCTGGTGATGTGCAGAATTGAAGTATCGGCTGCTTCGATATCCTTAATTTTATTATTTTCCATTAAAAAATTATAAAGCGAACTCAACTGAGGAGCTATTTTGAAGTTGGCACAAGTATGCAGGGTTTGGTCGCTTCCGAAAGAAGGATATACAAATAAGGTTACATGATGCCCAAACAAGGTTCCGAAGGCTTCCAGAATACCGCCTTTCAAATCGCGATAATGCTTTTCATCAAATATTTTTTCAAGCGTCATAACGCCCACTACGATACCGATTTTATTTTTTCTGGTAAACTGACTGAGGTAGCCCACGAGTTTATAAAACTCAGGGAAGTTTGAAATCATCACATACTGTCCTAGCGAGCAAAGAATATCAACACGGTCTAAAAAATCTTTTTCATCGAGTTTGCCGGTAGAAGTCAGGTCGCTCAATGTTAGTTCGCAAAAAAGTAAGGTATTGTTTTTATCAACATCAGGCTCATCATTAAATTCTTTCAGTCCTGTATTCAGCATATCCATATTCACTTTGGTTACGGGGCGAAATCTGCCCCGCAATACCAATACATCCTTTTTATACAAGGCATCGAATGCTTGTAATATTTCTCCGTCAGGACTGAACATGGTAGCTTGTGCCAAACCGTTTTTGACTAATTTCAAACTCATTAAACGATTGTCAACATTTTGAAAATC
The DNA here is from genome assembly GCA_964518215.1 of uncultured Chitinophagaceae bacterium. GTDB lineage: Bacteria > Bacteroidota > Bacteroidia > Chitinophagales > CAIOSU01 > CAYSGX01. The sequence goes on along the minus strand of CAZFFP010000041.1, from coordinate 26,284 downwards.
GGGACCCGAAAGGCGAAACATATCAATTTCTACTCTGCCTGGCAACAAATTTTCCACTAAGGAATTCATCATTACTTCGGGGTCGTTGGAAAGATAAAAGCATCCGTAAATTAAATTCACTCCGACAATTCCTACAGCTTGTTGTTGCTCAATATTATCTTGGTCTTTAAGCAGTATATGAATGACACATTCATTGGGCGGAGTATTAGGATTCAATTGAAATCGAACACCTAACCAACCATGACCTTTGTTGGTTTTTCTGAAATTGAGAGTTTCTACAGTATTGGCATAAGCAAAAAAACAAGTATTGTCTTTTCGCTCAGTTAATCGTTTTTCAAGTAGCCCATATTCCCGGTCGAACATGGTGGTGAGTCGTTCTTCACAAACATAACGGGCGCATTTTCCGTAAATGGCATCACTGAAAGCCATATCGTAGGCGCTCATGGTTTTGGCAATGGAACCTGAAGCCCCTCCTGCCTTAAAGAAAGCTGCCGCAGTATCCTGCCCTGCGCCAATTTCTGCAAACGAACCGTAAATTTTCGGGTCTAAATTTATTTTCAGTGCCTTTTCTTTAATAGTAAGTGTGCGAAATTCATTCATGAGTCTCTAAATATCTGTGTGGCAAAGTTAAGTATTATGAAAAATGTAGTATTTCATCAGCCTATTGAAATTGAAGTTAAACATTGGTTAACTTCAAAATCATTAGGCAGGAAAAGAAAAAAAGCAGGTCTGTAAGCCGGGTTCTGTTCATTGCCGAGGCAATGCTTCTGTCATTTATCTGGTTCCGGCTTCACAACCGGAATCAATCGGACTACCCATTCAGGCAAAACCCGAAGGTTTCATATAGCGAGCAGCTATACATGCTTTGCGCATACCTGAACCTATTGGTCCTTTCAACTGGCGAGGTTTACCCTCCCGTGCAATTACTTGAACGGGATGTGCGCTCTTACCGCACATTTTCACCCTTACCCCTACTACAAGAGTAAGGGCGGTAATTTTCTGTGGCACTTTCTGTTTCTCTGCTGGCAGAGAACCTTCCCGTTAGGAAGCGCCATGCTCTGTGTTGCCCGGACTTTCCTCCTTCCGCTATGCGGAAAGCGACAGAACAACCTGCCGTGTAAAGATAGATTTAAAAAAGGCATATTGGGAATGGTTTTGAAAATCTAAAATCAACTTTCTTCCTCAGTATTTTCTTTATTTTCTGAAAATTGTCTGTAGGAGGGTAATGATGGAGACGAATCATTATCAGAATATTTTTGAACTGCTACCACATCTGCATGTCTGCCGGTATATGCCAAAATTGAACCGGCAACAGCCCCAGCAATATGCGATTCGAAAGAAATATGATAATTCATGGGTAATAATCCCCAAACAATGCTTCCATAAAATAAAATCACAAAAAAACTGATAGCCAGCGAACGCATATCGTTCCTGAAAACCGAACTGAAAAAAAGAAAAAATGCAAAGCCATAAACCAACCCACTGGCTCCAATATGATAGGATGGTCGGGCAAAAATCCATACCCCGATACCACTAAAAAATAAAATCAAAAACATCGAAGATTTCGAAATGCTCGGATAAAAATATCGCATCAGTGTTCCCAGCACAATAATTGCCGGAGTGTTAGACATAATATGCTGCAAGTCGCCATGAATAAATGGAGCCAAAAATATTCCCACTAAACCCGAGATTTTTCGTGGAAATACACCATATACGCCAAAGTCTGCCGAAAGTATGCCTTCGGCAATCCAAACCCCCCACATCACAAGGGTGATTATCATAGGAATAATAAGGCTTTTCAGAAAAACAATCTTTTCGGAGCGGCTTTCACTAAAACTTTCGGGTGAGGTATTTACCTTTGAATCCAAATTTGGAACAGATTTTGTCTTTGCCCAACAACCGAAATTAAAAAAACAATCCTATGACAACGAAAAAAAATATTCCTTTGATGATTTTAACAATCATCATTGTATTTGCCGCGTGTAAAACTACCAGAACTGTAGAACGAGTAGATACCCGCGAAGTAATTGATCTGAGTGGCAGATGGAACGATACCGATTCGCGCTTAGTTGCCGAAGAAATGGTGAAAGACGCACTCGGTCGTCCCTGGAGAGAAATTCATTTGCAGCAAACGGGTAATCGCCCCCGCATTATTGTTGGCACGGTGCTTAACCGCACCAGTGAGCATATTTCTGCTGAAACTTTCATAAATGATATTGAAAGAGAACTGCTCAATTCAGGAAGAGTTTTGTTGGCTCAAGGCAAAGAAGCACGAGAAGAACTGCGTAAAGAAAGAGGCGACCAACAAGAATTCGCTTCGCTCGAAACTGCCAAAAGATGGGGCAGGGAAAAAGGTGCCGACTACATGTTGCAAGGTTCCATTAATTCCATTGTTGACCAATACAACAAACAAAAGGTGGTGTTGTACCAAGTAGATTTGAAACTTACCGACCTTGAAACCAACGAAATTGTTTGGATTGGTCAGAAAAAAATCAAGAAGTATATCGAAAACTAAACCTGCTTATTTCCGTCTGAACTAAAACTATTTCAGAAGGTTTAGGGTTTATTCTCTCGTGTAAAATCAGACAAATGAGTCTGAACATTATCTTGCATTTACAAAGAGTTGTATGATTACTTCCGAAACAAAACAAATTTCAATTATCAATCCTGCCCGGGTGCGTCAGGATTTCCCTATACTTCACCAAAAAGTAAACGGACACGATTTAGTGTATTTCGATAATGCCGCCACTTCTCAAAAGCCTGTTCAGGTTATTCAGGCAATTACAGATTACTACGAAAAATACAACAGCAATATTCATCGGGGGGCACATTTTTTAGCCAACCATGCTACCGAATTGTATGAAAATTCGCGCAAGAAAACAGCACATTTTATTCATGCAGTTTCTGAAAGAGAAATCAATTTTGTGCGCGGAACTACCGAAGGCATCAACCTTGTAGCCAACAGCTATGCCCGAAAATTTTTGAAAGAAGGCGATGAAATTCTCATTTCGGGCATGGAACATCACAGCAATATTGTTCCCTGGCAAATGGTGTGCGAAGTAACAGGCGCAGTACTCAAAGTGATTCCTGTTTTGCCCGATGGCACTTTAGATATGAATGCTTATGAAAAATTGCTTTCAGAAAAAACCAAATTGGTTTCTGTAGTATATATTTCCAATTCTTTAGGCACTATTAATCCTGTTGAAACAATTATTGAAAAAGCTCATTCCGTAGGCGCTAAAGTAATGTTAGATGCAGCTCAGGCAGCGCCTCATCATAAAATTGATGTTCAAAAACTCAATTGCGATTTTATGGCATTCAGCGGGCATAAAATGTTTGCACCAACAGGCATTGGAATTTTTTGGGGGAAGGAAAAACTTTTGGAAGAAATGAACCCCTATATGGGCGGAGGAGAAATGATTAAGGAAGTGCGCTTTGAAAAAACCACTTATAATGATTTGCCTTATAAATTTGAAGCAGGAACTCCACACATAGAAGGCGGCATAGCATTAGGCGCTGCTATTGACTATATCAATGCTCTTGGAATTGAAAACATAGCTGCTGCCGAGCGCCAATTGCTCGAACATGCCATGAAACAACTTTCTGAAATTGAAAGTATTCGTTTTGTAGGCAGGGCTCCTCAAAAAGCAAGTGTCATTTCTTTCCTTCTGGGAAATGCTCACCCTTTTGATGTGGGAGTATTATTAGATAAAATGGGAATTGCCATTCGCACGGGGCATCATTGCTGTCAACCATTGATGGAGCATTTCAGTATTGAGGGCACTTGTCGCGCTTCCTTCGCTTTTTACAACACCCAAGAAGAAATTGAAAAATTTGCCGAAGCTTTGAAAAAAGCGGAACGCATGTTAGCTTGATTTTTACATTAGACCCCCTTTAGTTGCGGATGATACTACCAGTGGGGGCCAAATGAATGGTATGTTTTAATTCAACACTTAGATTCTTCACTCCGTAAACTCCATTCAGAATGAACAGGGCGTAGTGGGTTGTTATACCGGCACAGCAAGCATCACGTAATCAATCCCCTTCTTTCCATTTCTTTTTTCAGCAAACTCAACTCCCGGCTCACCTGTCCGCCTACCGAACTGTTTTCTTCGGCTCTGCGAATCAGGTATGGCATCACATCTTTTACCGGCCCGTAAGGAATCAGTTTTTGAGCATTGTAGCCCGCTTCGGCAAGATTGAAAGTGAGATTTTCGCCCATGCCATATAATTGAGCAAACGTAACATGCGGGTGATTACGCGGAATTTGTTTTTCATCCATGCGAACAGCGCCATGCAGATTGCTGGATTCATTGTGCGAAGCACAACAAAAAGCCAGCGTATCGAGATTTTTCAGACAATAATCTATAGCAGCATCATAGTCGTGGTCAACAGCCTTCTTGTCGTCATGTATAGGTGATGGATAACTCATTTTATGAGCGCGCTCCCTTTCTTTTTCCATATATGCTCCGCGCACTAATTTGGCTCCGTAAAGATATCCGCGCTTGGCGGCATGTTGATGCGCTTCCATCAGGTAAGCCAAACGATTTTTGCAATACAACTGTATGGTATTGAAAACTATCGGTTTTTCTTTATTATAAGCCATCATCAAAGCATCTATCAAATCGTCTAAAGGCTTTTGAATCCAGGTTTCTTCAGCATCGAAATAAATCTGAATATTCGCTTTTTGCGCGGCTTCGCAAATTTGGTGCAGGCGATGTTCCACTTTGCTGAATTCGAGTTTTTCAGCATCGCTCAACATTTTCCCCTCGTGAAGTTTTCCAAGTAACTGAAATCTTGCAAGCCCTGTAATTTTAACACTCATCACCGTAACATTCGGATTGTTTTGAGTGTAACGAATGGTTTCTAGTTTCTGCCTACAGGCGGCTTCATATTCCTTTTCGCTCGACTTACCCTCTACGCCATAATCGAGTATGGTTTTGATACTGCTTGCACCTAATCTGGCAATGGTTTGTTCGCAGTCTTTCAGTGTTTCGCCACCACAAAACTGCTCATAAACCGTGTATTTAATAAAGGGTGAAACCGGCAAATGCCAACGCAGCGCACTTGAGGTAAGGCGGGTGCCTATATCGGTTAAAAAATTATTGCTGAAAACGATAAAAAGCCCGTATGCTTTACGTAGTTGCCAATTGCTTTTATGCGAAAATGCCACCGCTGTATTCTCGAAATTTGGGGGCGACTTAGTGATAATATTCATACAGTTCTGAAAACAATAGTAAATTTACGGTGTTTATTTGGCGTGCGTTGATTTACATGTTTTAAAATGGTTATAAAGCCGAAAAGTTTAAATTTTTAAAACATTTACACATCCAAACCAAATTTTAATTTTTAAACTTTATAACCCCACAACAACTTCTGTTTGACCATCACCTCACAATATATCAAAGAATATTTTTCGTCAGAAAAGAAAAGACCTTTTCTTATTGCCGGACCGTGCAGTGCCGAAACAGAGCAGCAGGTGATGTCGGTAGCCGAAAGTCTTTTGCCGCTGCAACCTCAATTATTCAGAGCAGGAATATGGAAGCCGCGCACCCGCCCCGGCACATTTGAAGGAGCCGGAACCGATGGTTTGAAATGGCTGCAACAAGTGAAAAAAAGTTTCGGACTGAAAACTACTGTTGAAGTTGCCAATGCCCAGCATGTAGCGTTGGCATTGCAACACGATGTAGATGTATTATGGATTGGCGCTCGCTCCACTGTAAATCCTTTCACCGTTCAGGAAATTGCCGATGCTATGAAAGGAGTGGATATTCCCGTAATAATAAAGAACCCTATAAATCCCGATTTGAATTTGTGGATTGGTGCCATTGAACGCATCTACAACAGCGGCATCAGCAAAATAATGGTGGTGCATCGCGGGTTCTCTTCGTGGAGCAAAGGCGAATACCGCAACGACCCCATGTGGGAAATTCCTATTGAACTCAAGCGCCAGTATCCCGACCTGTTCATTATTTGTGACCCCAGCCATATTACCGGCAAGCGCGAAAATATTTTTTCGGTGTCGCAAAAAGCTATGGATTTGAACTTTGACGGGTTGATGATTGAAACACATACCGACCCCGACAAAGCATGGAGCGACCGTGAACAACAAATTACTCCGCTGCAACTTAGCGAGTTGCTCTCAAAACTAGTCATTAGAGAAACCACGATTAACGACTATATTTTCAATAGCACACTTGATGAACTTCGCAAGGCCATTGACGATATTGATTTGAGATTGGTGCAAATACTCAAAGAGCGCATGGAGATTGTGGAGCAAATTGGCGGCATGAAAAAAGACAGCAACATTACCATACTGCAACCCGAGCGCTGGGCAGAAATTTTTCATACCCGCACCGACTGGGCAGACCGCCTCGGTCTCACGCCCGAAATGGTTGACCAGATTTTTCAACTCCTCCACACCGAATCTATTCGCAAACAAACGGAAGTGATGAACCGGAATGAAGAAACTATTCCTATAACCCGCATGTTGAGTTAAACTGCTCTTACGCTCAATTCTGAACTTTATAACTTTGCCCCATGAAACATAAAATAGTTTTAATCGGAGCGGGTAATGTAGCGCATCACTTAGGATTTGCATTTAAAAAGGCAGGACATGATATTTTACAGGTATTTAGTAAGTCTGAAGACAATGCCATAGAACTTGCTTCTCAATTACAAACCAAGCACACCTCCAGCCTCAACGAAATAGATAAAGACGCGGATATTTACATACTTGCAGTTAAAGATTATGCTATTGACGATGTGATTTTAGAATTGCGTCTTCCCGGAAAAATTGTGGCGCATACTTCGGGAGCGGTTCCTTTGTTGGGCATGGAGCATATTTCTGCTCAATGCGGAGTGTTTTATCCGTTTCAAACCATGACTAAAAACGGTAAGCTCGATTTTGAAACGGTTCCGGTTTTTATTGAAGCATCTGATAAAAAAACGCAGGAAACACTTATTAATCTTGCGAAAAGTATTACCAAACTGTCGCAGGTTGTTAAAAGCGAACAGCGCAAAGTGTTGCATCTGTCTGCGGTGTTTGTAAATAATTTCACCAACCACTTGTTTTACATTGCTCAGGAGTTGCTCAAAAAACAACAATTGCCATTCGAACTTTTGTATCCACTCATTAAAGAAACGGTAGTGAAAGTGGGCAACAATAATCCCGAAGAAATTCAAACCGGACCTGCACGCAGAAACGATTTTAAAACCATTGATGAACACTTACATTTTCTCGAAAACGAACCCGAATTCAGAGAGGTTTATTTAGTGCTTTCTGAAAGTATTATGGGGCTATACAGAGAAGAAAATCAATAGAATTGAGTTTATTGCACACTGAGATTTTCAATTTTATTACCTCTCAAAAAATCTTCTGTTTTCAAACACTTTTTGCCTTCCAGTTGCAATTCTTTAATATTCAGAAATCCGTCTGATGCAGCAATTTTCAAAAATGTTTTAGAGTCGGTTTCTATTTTGCCCGGCAAAACCTGAAGCGTGTTTTTTTCTTTTTCTGCCGAAAATATTTTCAGCATTTTTCCATCCATTATAGTCCAAGCGGTAGGGTAGGGGCTTAAGCCTCTGATGAAGTTGTAAATTTTATCTACGCTTTCATTCCAGTTGATGCGGCAGGTTTCTTTAAAAATTTTTGGTGCCGGTGGTTGCTCTGAATTCAGGTTTTGAGGTGTTTGAGGATAATTGTCCGATGCAATGGCATTCACTGTTTTTAAAACCAACGAAGCGCCCATGTGCATCAATCGGTCGTGTAGTTCGCCAGCGGTTTCATGTGCGCCAATAGTTGTTTTTTCGCTGAAGATAATTTTTCCGGTATCAATTTCTTTTTCAAGAAAAAAAGTAGTGGCTCCGGTTTCATTTTCTCCATTAACAATCGCCCAATTAATGGGCGCAGCACCGCGATACTTTGGCAACAACGAAGCATGTAGATTAATGGAACCCAGCCTTGGCGCATTCCAAATAATTTCGGGCAACATGCGAAATGCCACCACTACGGCAAGGTCTGCATTCAACGCTTGAAATTCGCTTACAAATTCCGGCTCTTTCAATTTTACCGGCTGTAAAATTTTCAACCGGTGTTGCAATGCGAATTCCTTTACTGCCGAAATGTTCATTTTCAAACCTCTGCCCGATGGCTTATCGGGAGCGGTAACTACGCCAATAATTTCGTAGTTGTTTTCTAACAATATTTTTAATGAGGGAACTGCAAAATCGGGCGTTCCCATAAATACAATTCTCATGCTCATTCAAAATCTGGATACAACAAATATTTTTTTCTGATGGCTTTAAACATTTCTAAATCGGTTTGCCAACTGAAGCGAATTTCATACTCACTCTTGCCCGATTCAATTTGCTGTCGAAGTTCATCTGTGCCTGCAAGTTTGTTGAAAAAATTATTGAAGAATTTATCTTTTGCAGGAAACTTCTGATAAAAACCCATCAACCAATTCAATTCTAATTGTTTTTTTTCAACAAAATATTCTTTGCCGTTTTCTCTTAAATCAAAACCGTAGCATTTCACATTGAGGTGTGGTGGGTTTTTCGCTCCTTCTCTGCTTTCGGGAGTAAATGAAAAAGATTTCCCTGTAAATTCCGGATGCCCCACTACCTGAAAAGGATAGTCGGTGCCACGCCCTACACTTGCGGTAGTTCCTTCAAAAAAACATAATGATGGATACAAATAAATAGAAGTCATGTTGGGTAAATTGGGCGAAGGCTTCACATCTAAATCAACAATTTCGTTGTGATGATAGTAAAGGCACGGAATCACTTTCAGGCGGCATTGCACTCCCTTTTCCAACCATTTTTCACCATTAATCATTTGAGCATATTCGCCCACAGTCATGCCATGCACAACAGGCACGGGGTGCATACCCACAAAACTTTTAAACTCCGGTTTCAACACCGGTCCGTCCACATAAAAGCCATTGGGGTTGGGGCGGTCTAATACCACAAAAGGAATATTCGATTCGGCACAGGCTTCCATCACGTAGTGCATGGTAGATAGGTATGTATAAAACCGTGCGCCTACATCTTGTATATCGAACAACACAATGTCCACATCATTCAAATCTTCGGTTGTAGGTTTTTTCTTATTTCCATAAAGCGAAATAAGAGGCAATCCTGTTTTTTCATCTTTCCCGCTACTCACACTTTCGCCCGCATCTGCTTTGCCGCGAAAGCCATGTTCGGGTGCAAAAATTTTCACCACATTCACTTTCAAACTCAAAAGCGTATCAACCAAATGAACCGCTATATGCCGGTCGCCTAATAATGAAGTATGGTTGACCAACAATGCCACCTTTAGGTCTTTGAGTTGAGGAACATAAAGCTCTGTGCGCTCGGCTCCTTTGAGCAATCGGGGTTTCATGTAGGGCTGCTGAGTATTTGTTTGAGCCGAACAGGAATAACTGATAAGAATTGAAAAGAAGAAAATAATGGTGTGTCTTAAAATCATACGCGAAAAAATATTTAACAGCGAAATTACTCATTAACGTGGGGTTGATGATAAGACTATAAATGCTTCATAGTATTTCAGCATTATTAACAATAAGTTTTCGGAATTTAAGCATAGGAAAATAACTAAGGTAAAATTCTTTGATATTTGAATGCAATCTATTGTGCTCTTTTTTTGCGAGAATCAATTTTACAACAATCAACACAGAGGCTGCTTCGATGTTTTTTTTTGCTTTATGAAATTTAAATCACCCCTTCATATTCATTTAACATATACCTTTGCGGCTTATTTAGAATCATTCTAAAATGAAGAATACGCCATTAATCATCATTGCCACCATATTATTCTTGTGGGGATGTCAACAGGAAAAAACGAAAATAGTGAATGTTTATACGCATCGCCATTATCAGGCAGATGAGCAGATTTTCACCAAATTCTCCAAGGAAACCGGGATTAAGGTAAATGTAATCAAAGCCTCTGCCGACCAACTCATTGGCAGGCTCGAGTTAGAAGGAGAAAATACACCTGCCGATTTGTTGATTACTGTTGATGCCGGTCGCTTGTGGCGGGCAAAAATGAAAGGTTTGCTGCAACCTGTTGAGTCTGAAATTCTGAAAGAAAATATTCCTTCATATTTGAAAGACAAAGAAAATTATTGGTTTGGACTCACTTATCGTTCGCGCGTAATAGCATACAATAAAGAGCGTGTGGACCCTTCTAAACTTTCTACTTATGAAGCGCTCACCAACGAAGAATGGACCGGGCGTTTTTTGCCTCGCACTTCTGCCAGCGAATATAATCAGGCGTTGATGGCATCGCTCATTGCGCATGATGGTTTAGAAAGCGCACTTTTATGGGCAAACAATATGACCAAAAATTTTGCCCGCACGCCTAAAGGCTCCGAAACCGAAACTGTGCAGGAAATTGCCAACGGCAAAGGAGATGTTTCGCTCATCAATACTTATTATTTGGCAAAAATGACTACTTCGGGCATACCTGAAGAACAACAAGCCGCTGCACGGGTAGGCGTGTTTTTTCCCAATCAGCAGGACAGAGGAGCGCATATCAATATTAGTGGTGCGGGAGTTACGAAGTATGCTAAAAACAAAGACCATGCAGTGTTACTGCTCGAATTTCTTTCAAAAGAATATGCTCAAAAAATATTTACCGACAGCAACTTCGAATATCCTGTAAATCCCAAAGTTGAAATGTGTAAAACTTTAGCGGCTTGGGGCAACTTCAAGGTGGACACACTTGATTTATCTTTACTGGGCGAACACAGTGCCGATGCAATGAAAGTTTTTGACCGCGCGCGCTGGAATTGAAAGCACCGTTCTCATGCGCTTTAAACTCTCTGAAAAATTTGGTTTTTGGAATTTCATCTCAATAGCGATATCCATATTGCTGCTGTTTCCGATAGCCATTATTTTCTATCAGTTACTAAGTCCCGCAGGCGAAAACTGGCAGCATGTTGCGCAATATAATCTCCCCGACTATCTGAGCAATACTTTATTTCTCCTTGCGGGAGTCGGGTTTTCAACGGCAATTATCGGAGTTGGCACGGCTTGGCTGGTTACACAATATGATTTCTTCGGAAAAAAACAATTCGAGTGGCTGTTGGTAATGCCGATGGCAGTTCCTACTTATATCATGGCTTATTCCTACACGGGAATTTCAAGTTCGATAGCCCATGCGGGCAATATACCCTTCGATATCAGAAACATGGCGGGGCTGATATTTATACTTTCGTTTTTACTATATCCTTATGTGTATTTGGTTTGCAAGGCATCTTTTTCGCTGCAAAATGCCTCTGCCCTTGAAGCCTCTCGCACTATGGGTAAAGGCGCGTGGCAAACCTTCTACAAAATTGCATTGCCGCTCTCCCGTCCGGCAATTGCCGGTGGCGTAAGTTTGGTAATGATGGAATTGCTCAATGATTACGGAGCAGTGAAACATTTCGGAGTGGATACGGTTACTTCCGGAATTTTCCGCACCTGGTTTTCTATGGGCGATATGAATACCGCCATCAGGATTTGTGCCATTGCTTTAGTGATGATTTTGGTTTTTCTGGTAGCTGAAAAAATTCAACGCGGAAAAAGTTCTGTGTATGAATCGGCTAAAATTCATCAGCGAAAAATGCTGAAGAAAGCCACTCTATGGAAATCGTTATTATTCTTTTTGTGCTGCGGAATTCCGGTGCTGCTTGGATTTCTGCTGCCGGTTTTTCAGGTTATTTACTGGACTGCCATTACTGCTGTTGATGTATGGAATATGAAATTTGCTGAAGCGCTTTTTAATACTTTTTCTGTGGGTTTATTGGCTGCCTTTTTATGCGTGTTTGTAGCAGTATTATTTACCTTTTCTAAAAACTGGTCGCCCAATATCATTAATAATATTTTCACAAAACTATCTACAACCGGCTATGCCGTTCCGGGTGCGGTGATTGCCATCGGTGTGCTGGTAGCAGCATTGTATATAGACAAAAACATTACTCCTTATATCGGTTTGGAATACGGTTATTTTGTCAATTATTCCATTATTTTTTTAGTGTTTGCCTATACTGTTCGTTTCATTGCACTGCCTAACAATGCGCTCGATGCGGGTTTTAAAAAATTGTCGCCACAGGTAACTGCCGCTTCGCGTACCATGGGAAAAAATAGTTTCAGTACACTTTTTAAAGTGCATTTACCTATGGTTAAGAATGCTTTGGCAGTGGCATTTCTGCTGGCATTTGTAGAGGTAATCAAAGAGTTGCCTTTAACATTGATTCTCCGTCCGTTCGATTATAACACCCTTGCCACCCGATGCTTCGAACTTGCCGGAGACGAGCGCATTGCCGAATCTGCCAATTATGCTTTGGTAATTATTTTTTCCGGAATGATTCCTATTTTTTTACTGAACAGGATTTTGAGAAGATGATAAATTACATAGCATGTATTCACTCCTATTGTTTAAAAATTATCTGAAAACACCCGGGAGTTACATCTATTTTTGTGGTATCAATTTTGAATCAATCGCTTTAAATGAACCTCCTCACGCTCGAACATATAAATAAGACAACTACCGGTAGCGATTTTCAGCTCACCGATATTTCGTTCACATTAGGGCAGGGAAAAATATTAGCGTTGGTGGGCGAAAGCGGTTGCGGTAAAACTACCTTGCTGCGCATTATTGCCGGCTTAGAAATTCCCGATAGCGGATTTCTGACTTTAGACAACCGAATGCTTTTCAGCAAAGAACAATGGGTGCCTTCGGAACAGCGAAATATTGGTTTCGTTTTTCAGGATTACGCTTTGTTTCCTCACCTTACGGTTAAAGAAAACATTTCTTTTGGAATTGACGGGCTGAATACAGATGAACGAAACAAGCGCCTAAGTGAAATGCTCGACCTTGTGGATATGAAAGGTTATGAAGACCGCTATCCCGGAGAGCTTTCCGGTGGAGAACAACAACGGGTGGCTTTAGCCCGGGCGCTTGCCATGCGGCCCAAAGTTTTGTTGTTAGATGAGCCATTCAGCAATCTTGATTACATAAAAAAAGAAGCCCTGAAAGCCGAATTGAAACTGATTTTAGAGAAAACAGATACCACCACCGTTTTCGTTACGCACGACACTACTGAAGCATTGTATTTAGCCGATAAAATTATTGTGTTGAAAGATGGTAAAATTCTGCAACAAGGCGATTCCAGAAAGATTTACAACTTTCCTATTAATAAATATGTAGCGGCATTTTTCGGAAAAGCTAATTTTTTTGAAACCACTCTTTCTGACCAAAACAGGCTTTTACCTTTCGATATAAATCTGAAAAAAATTAATCCCGACAAACACAACAAATTTGGCATTTGCATTCGTCCTAACGGATTTGTAATTCATGAAAGGGCAAAAATGAAAGGCTCCATCACCAATATTTTCTTTCTTGGCAATCTTCAGGAACTGCATGTAGAATTTTTATTTCAGGAAATACTGTATCAATTCATTATACATACCGAGCCTCAAACAACATATACTATCGGGCAGGAAATCAACTTTGAGCCGCTGCCCGAAGCCGTTCATTTTTTGTTGGGAGATTAAATCTGCATTGCTCAAATGTTAAGGCTAATCAGCTGTTCACTTTTATTACAGTTTCCTGAATTAATTCTTCTATTTCAAAATCTCGGTATCCATGCGCTCTTAAAACAGATATGGTATCGGCTCCCAATTTGGGAGATTGCCATTGATTAGTTGAATGGTATTCTGAAAATTTTAAAGGTTGAGCAATAGTATTGAATCCATTCTCTGGTATTAGCATTTTTCTGGCTGCAATATGTTCGTTGTGTTCAAGTTCATCTAAAGTTAAAACGGGGGTCAGACAAAAGTCGCTTTCGGCAGTCCACGCTATCCATTCTTTTTGAGTTTTTGTTTTGAAAAAAGCGGCTACATCTTTTTTGAAAACATTCATTTCAGTTTGACTTAATAGCAATTTGTTTTTCCATTCAGGCATGTTTGCCTTATCGCAAAACGCTTCCCAAAACTTCGGTTCTAAAGCGCCTAATGCCATCCATTTTTCATCGGCACATTCATACACATTGTAGTTTGCCATACTGCCCGATAATTCAAAATTTCCCCGTTCCAAAACGTTTTTTTCTGTTTGATAGCGGGCATATTGCAATGCCATAAGCGGCATCAGGGTATCGGTCATCGAAACATCTACCTGCTGACCAGCACCTGTGCGTTCACGAGCAAATAGTGCAGCAAGACATGCATTTACAGCCATATAGCTGCCACCTGCAACATCGGCTATCTGCATTCCGGGAATTATCGGTTCTTTTGGCGTTCCTGTAATGCCCAGCAATCCGCTGATGGCAAGATAATTCAAATCATGTCCTGCCTTTTGGCTGTAGGGACTTTCTTGTCCGTAACCTGTTATTGAAACGTATATCAATTTTGGATTAATGGCTTTTAGTGCTTCATAATCCAAGCCCATTTTTTGCATAATTCCTGGACGATATTGTTCGAGCAGTACATCTGTATCTTTTACCAATCGAAAAATAATTTCTTTTCCTTTCTCTGAAGTGAAATTGATCGCCAAACTTTTTTTTGAGCGGTTGAGCGAAAGATAGTACGCAGATTGGTTCTCTATGAATGGCGGAAAGTTTCTGATATAATCGGGGGAGTCGGGGTCTTCTATCTTCACAACATCAGCGCCCATATCTGCCAACAACATAGTAGCCATAGGTCCCGGAAGCAACCGCGTGAAGTCTAATATTTTTAAGCCTTTCAAAGGTCCGTTTTTTTCGGGACGGGTTTCGGTTTTTAGATTTGCACCGGCATATGTAACAACGCTTTCATCAAACTTTTTGAACATTTTAGAAAAGCGAATCATTTCTGCAATATTGCTCACTTTTACTTTCCCGGTCATTAATGCCAATTGAGGATTGAGTTTTCCTATTTCCAATTGCAAGTATATTTCTGCTTTGGTTTTTACCACACATTGTGCTGTTCCGTGTAATCCTTCTTTTAGCTCACAAACTTGATTGTTTATTAAAACAGTGTATTGCCCGGCATTATCTCCCGATATATCGAAATGAAAAACAGTTTCATAGTTCTGCGCCTTTTCTGCACGAAAACGATTGGGTATTGAAAGCAATATGTGTTGGGCGGTAATTTGATTCATGATAAAGTGTTTTTATCAATAACCTGATTTTAAAATATAGAAATAATAAAAAAGCCCGAACTTTTAAGTCCGGGCTTTTTAATTTTTTTATTTTAACTATTGCACCACTAATTTTCTGGTAAGAACGTCTTGATTGCCCGATAATTTTATCAAATAAATCCCTCTATTCAAGCCGCTTGTTTCAAAAGTATTCAGATGTTCGCCTTGAGTAAGCCATGATTTTTGTTCATAAACCACTTTGCCTGAGAAGTCATATACAGTTACAGATACTGTTTGACTTTCTCTTAAGGTAAAGGTAATATTCACTTTATCGAAACCCGCTAAAGGATTAGGAAAAACTTTTAATCCTGAAAGCATATTTTTCCCTACCTCTTTAACAGAAGTATAGCCATCACTGTCTTTAGATGAAATGCAGCCTTTAGCATCTGTAACGGTTAATGAAAAATATTGTCCGGGCGAAATACCATTGCTGGGAACAGTAACACCATTGTTCCATGTATAGGTATAGGGTGGAGTGCCACCAGAAACTATTGCCGTTACAACGTTGGGCGTTCCGTCAAAAACAATCTCAAGCGGGTCGGGGTTTATAACATCTAAAGAAACTTCTAAACTGGCGCCATTATTATCAAAAACTGTAGCATAATATGTTCCATACAACAAGCCTGTAATAGAAGTGCCAATTTCACCTGTTGACCAATAAACTTCATAAGGTCCGGCACCACCTTCAGGATCGAGCACAATAGCGCCATCATTGCTATTGGAACAAGAAACAGGCGTGACAGTAGGTTTAGGATTGATAACGGTTGGAGAGCTAGCTCTGAAAGTGAACTCCTGAGAATATTCTCTGCAGAAATTGCCATAATTAATCGGGCGCACTTTCCAGCGATATTCCAATCCTGCTGAAAGATTGGTAACCAATAGTGAAGTGTCTGAAGTTAAAATATCAACATTGGTATTATTAAAATGCGAAAAACGGCTTACCATTACATGATACAATTGAGCGCCTTCCACTCTATTCCATTTCAGGTTTACATAGTTTGAGGGAACATTAGTAGCACTGTTGGCAGGATGCAGCAGTTCTATAGTTCCAGTAATAGATGTATCAGGAAAAGTTTGATTCAAAAGAAATGAACGGGAATTAGAAGTCAGGTATTGAATCATGGCATCAATCTGTTCATTACTGAATTTGTTTTGACAGTTATCATTTGAGTAAGACATGTAAAGCGAACCGTCAGGATTATAAGGATTGCCAACATAATCGGTTTTGGTGCCGGTGTAAGGGCACAACCAACGGTTAGAGATAAAATCTGCCGGAGTATCGCAAAAAAAATCGCCTCTGAAAGCGCAATTGCTACCATCCACACGCTCATCGGTTAATCCGGCAGCAACAGAAGCATCTTTTCCTTCCCAACCATTAAATGTATGTGGAAGAGAGAAATAATGACCTACTTCATGAGCAATGGTAGTATTTCCTATATTTCCGCAACTTTTAGCAATAGCAATGTAGGGTCTGCCCCCCCAACCCGAATAATATCCGCAGGCACCGGCAGGATTTTCAACAAAATAAATGTTAACGGCATTAGTTACATTATGCTGGCTGATGATATTACCAACATTGTAACCATTGTGATTATAAAGGCTTGAGTTATTAATGTAATTGATGTCGCCAATCAAATAAAAATAAAAACCTACCGGAAGATATTGATCGTTTAAGTTGCAAATTGCTTCAACTATCTGGCGGGGACGGTAATATCCGTTTCCGCTATTGTCTCCCACTACGTGAAATTTAATCGGGATATTGAAAGCAGTATTTGAGCGACTTTTTAAATGAGAATTAAAAGGATTGGTTTTGTATTCTCTAAGCCATTCCAGTTGTTCTTCGGGCATAATGGTAGCGCATGGCTCCTGAGCCGAAACTGAAATGGAAAAGAAAAATATGACAAAGAGCGGTAAAAAGACTTTTTTCATCAGGTGATTTTTTGGGTAAACGAAAATACGAGTTAACCTTTGGTTTCACAAACTTTAGCATTGGCGGCTTATGAACACATTTTTTGTCTAATTTTGTTCACCAAAAATCAAAAAAACATGAAAGTATCTGTTATCGGTGCGGGAAATGTAGGCGCTACTTGTGCTAATGTGCTCGCCAATTATGACCTTTTGAACGAAGTTATTTTGTTAGACATTAAACCCAATTTTGCCGAAGGTAAAGCCTTAGACATGTGGCAAACGGCTCCAGTGCTTTCCTACAGCACGCGCATAAAAGGTGTAACTAACGATTATGCCGCTACTGCCGGTTCCGATGTGGTAGTGATTACTTCAGGTATGCCCCGTAAGCCCGGCATGAGCCGCGATGATTTAATTTCCATCAATGCCGGAATCGTAAAATCGGTTACCGAAAATGTGGTGAAACACTCGCCCAACGCCATCATCATTGTGGTTTCTAACCCATTAGATGTAATGACATACTGCGCATTCAAACATGCCGGTTTGCCTTCCAATAAAGTAATGGGAATGGCAGGCGTGTTGGATACTGCCCGTTACCGCGCTTTCCTTGCCGATGCACTCAATTGTTCTCCAAAAGATATTCAGGCGGTTTTGATGGGCGGTCATGGCGACACTATGGTTCCATTGCCACGCTACACTACCGTTGCCGGCATCCCTGTTACTGAACTTTTAGATACTGCTACTATTGATGCCATTGTGCATAGAACTACTCATGGCGGTGCCGAAATAGTAAAATTGCTCGAAACCTCAGCTTGGTATGCACCGGGTGCTGCTGCCGCCCAAATGGTAGAAGCTATTGTGAAAAATGAAAACAGAATCTTCCCCGTGTGTGCCTGGTTAAAAGGCGAATACGGCTTAGATGGTTATTTTGTAGGCGTTCCCGCCAAATTGGGCAAAAACGGTATCGAGCAAATTATAGAATTGAAACTGAACGATACCGAAAAAACTTTGCTGAACAATTCTGCCAATGCAGTAAAAGACATGATGAATGCCTTAGATAAAATGGAAACTGCGGCTACGGCATAATTTTTGGATAAATTCAAAAGCGCTTCTGAATCAGAAGCGCTTTTTTTATTTCTTCGCCAACGAATAAAAAGCAATGCCTATCCATATTATATTCACTACTGTGGAAGGGTAAGCATGGTGAAAATATGTGTTTACAATAAGGCAAAGTGCCCCCGAAATGTTGGCTATTTGATAGTGCAGAGAATTGCCTTCAAGCCTTTTGGTTGAAACCATCAAATAGGCATACAACACAAACACGGCTCCCGTCCAGCCTATAATGTCAATAATCAATGCCGTCATGTTCAAATTATTTTAGCCCCGTGAGTTGTTCGCTGAGTTTCCATAGGCGTAGTGCAGCTTCTTTATCATAGCTTGCTTTAGAAGATTTTTTAGGCATGCATTTTTCAAAATACTTTCCGCTCACATTTTTCATTTCATCACTCGCAGCTAAATAAACAGAAGTTTCCGCGCCTTTTTCTTCCGAAATGGCAAAAAGCCTGATTAAATGCCATCCTAAATTTATAATGAAGTTACTGTTGGAATTCCCAATAGCAGTGTTTACTGTTCCCGGATGCAGTGCGTTCACGGCTACTCCGCTGTCTTCCAGCATTCGGTCTAACTCATAAGTGAACAACACATTGGCAAGTTTCGATTGCGGATAGGCTTTTCTGCCCTTATAATTCTCTGAAAAATACAAGTTGTCGAAATGAATATTGCCCCGATAGTGCGAATCGGAAGAAACATTCACAATTCTCGAAGGTGCCGATTTTTTCAGCAAATCGAGCAGCAAATTTGTGAGCAGAAAAGGAGCTAAATGATTCACGGCAAACTGCATTTCAATATTATCTTCAGTAAGCACCAGTTCGGAATAAAACACGCCTGCGTTGTTAATCAGCACATCTAATCTGTCGTAAGTTTCCAGAAACGAATCTGCTAACTGCCGCACCGATTGTTGCGATGATAAATCGCAAATGAAATAATCGAGTGAAGCATCGGGAACCGATTGTTTGATTTCGCGCATGGTGTCTTCTGCTTTTTGTTGGCTGCGGGCGGTAAACGCCACATGATACCCTTTGGCGGCAATGCCTTTGGCGGTGGCTTTGCCAATGCCTGCGGTGGCTCCTGTTATCAAACAAACTTTTTTATCGGTCATAAATTCATGTTTTCAATGTTGGGCAGAAAAATATGATTCCACTTTCGCTATGTCTTCGGGCAGGTCAACAGCAAAAGACTCGGTGTTGGTAATGGCGGCATGAATTTGAAATCCATTTTCCAGCCAGCGCAATTGTTCAAGGCTTTCAGTTTTTTCCAAAAAAGAAACCGAAAGTTTAACCAATTGCAGCAGTGTTTCGGTTTTGTATCCATAAATGCCAATGTGTTTATAGAAAGCATTTTCAGAAAAATATTTTTCGGCATTTTCATTTTTGATATAAGGCAAAGCGGCACGCGAAAAATATAAAGCATGAGCGTTTTTATCCAACACCGCTTTCACCATGTTAGGGTTCAGAAAGTCATGATAGTCGGAAAATTTTTTTACCAAAGTGGCAATGGTTGCGGTTTCATTTTTCAGCACATTTGCCACAGCTGAAATTTGTTCGGGAGCAATAAACGGTTCATCGCCCTGAATATTAATGCAGGCATCAAAATCCGTTTCGTGTTTTTTAATTACTTCTGCACAGCGCTCGGTTCCATTGTTGTGGTGCGTTTCGGTCATCAGTACATTTCCCCCGAAATTTTTTACCGTATTGAAAATTTCATCGTGGTCGGTAGCCACCACTATTTTATCCAGACCTGCTTTTTGTGTCTGCTCATAAACCCGCTGAATCATCGGCTTGCCCTGTATCAAGGCTAAAGGCTTGCCCGGAAATCGGGAAGAAGCAAAGCGCGCGGGAATAATTCCTATAATTTTCATGTTGTTGTAAAATTGGCTCAAAATTCGCTAAAAGGAACAAATCCGTGTTGATTAATGCAATGAAAAAGCCTAATAATAGAGCGTATTTTTGTAATTGGCGGATAATATCTTGTCGTTTATATTTTTTTCAATAGTTGAAATTCATGTTTATGAAAAATATTTTTCAGAAAATAGCTTTCCTTTCGGCATTCATTTTTTTTCAGATAACGCTGAGCGCACAGGAAAGCAACGTGATTCACCACACCGTGAAACAAGGCGAAACGCTTTATTCCATTGCCCGCGAGTATAAAATTGATGTGAAGCGCATTTTCGACCTGAACAATATCACCGACCGCGAATACAAAGTGAAGATTGGCGATGTGCTGTTAGTGCCCGGCAATGAAATGGATATGCCAGCGAAAACGGTTTCTCAACCAACCGCTAGACCTGATGAAGAAACTATTTTTCACACCGTACAGGAAGGCGAAACACTTTTCAGAATTTCAAAAATGTACAACACAACACCTGAAGCCATTAAGCAACTCAACAACACGAAAACCGATGGAGTAAATATGGGTCAGGTGCTGAAAGTAAAAGGAAATAACACAACGGTTCCTGCAAGCTCTACAACTGTTAATGAGCCATTTCAACCGGTGGTTTCCGAAGAAGAAAAACAAGAAGTGCTCACCATGAAATCGGTTTATGTGGAAGAATACAATACCAATGAAGCCACTTATTTTGACAAAGGCATGGCTACCTGGATTGAAGATACAGAAGCAGCCGGTGAAGAAACCCGCTTTTATGCGCTGCATAAAACTGCTGCATCGGGCGCTATTTTAAAAGTGCGCAATCTGATGAACGATAAAGTGGCTTATGTAAAAGTGGTGGGTAAACTTCCCGACATTGAAGAAAACCGCAACGTGCTGGTGAAAGTATCGGGCGCTACTGCCAAATATTTAGATGTTATTGACCCGAAGTTTTTGGTGGAAGTGAGTTATGTGCATAAAAAGAATTGATGCTTAGTAAGAGATTTTGTTAAGCCCACCTCTTGAAAGGGCCGACAATGCGAATCCACAAATTTCCAATATTTCATTGTTTGTTACTGTTCAGTCCAAGAATACAGAAACAAACACGGATATATAAACACTACATGATAAATTGATTGGAAAAGATAAGTGCATTTCTTAATGATTAAATCTTTAAACAAATCGCCTCTTTTCATGAGTACTTAAGCGATTAAAGATATATGTATTCATCTAAAATAATAATAGGTTTTACTTAGGCATTCATTAAGAAGCCGCTTCCATATTAAGGTGTATTTTTCAAAAATTGATTGTTTTTCAGCGAACTTTTCGTGCATCGCAACTTATTAATGCCTACATTGAACGAATCACCGCATAAAAAAAATCAATTTATCGAACCACCTATACCCCTACAGCCATGCAACAATTAATTGACTTTACTTCGAGCGGTTTATATTGCCCGGTAGCCGACATCTACATAGACCCGTGGAAGCCCGTTGACAAGGCTATTATCACCCATGCACATGCCGACCATGCCCGTATTGGCAACATGATGTATCTGGCGCATAAAGATTCTATTCCTTTGTTGAAACATCGTTTGGGCATGTATATCAATGCACAGGCTTTGGAATATGGCGAATGTGTAAACATTAATGGAGTAAAAATTTCGTTGCATCCTGCCGGACACATCATTGGCTCTGCACAGGTAAGATTAGAATACAAGGGCGAAGTATGGGTGGTTTCGGGCGATTATAAGTTGGACAATGATGGCATCTGTTCGCCATTCGAGCCGGTGAAGTGCGATGTGTTTGTTACAGAATCTATTTATGGATTGCCTATTTTCAAATGGGAAGCACAACATAAGATTTATGACGATATGAATCGTTGGTGGGCAGAAAATATCAGCCGCAACATGGTTTCTATTTTAATTGGATATCCATTGGGCAAAGCGCAGCGCATCATCAGCAATATTGATTTGAGCATAGGCGAAGTGTATGCACACAGTTCGATTGAAAACATCAATCAGGTGCTGCGCGCCAATGGCACCTTTATTCCTAAGGTGAAAATGATAGACCCAACAGTGGACCCAACTCAACTTAAACGTGCCTTGATATTAGCTCCTCCTTCTTCATTAAACACACCCTGGATAGAGAAATTTTCTCCTTCGTCTGTAGCATTTGCATCGGGTTGGATGTCGTTGCGAAATGCCAGAAGAAAACGAAACCTTGATATGGGTTTTGCACTTTCAGACCATGCCGATTGGAATCAGTTGAGAAAAGCAGTGCTCGAAAGTGGCGCACGCACGGTGTATCTCACGCACGGCTATTCTTCTTCATTTTCTCGCTGGCTTTCAGAATGCAATATTGAAGTAAAAGAGGTTTCCACCAAGTTTCACGGAGAAATTGACGAAATCAGTCATTCTATTATTCACGACATCAATTGAGTTGCTTTTTCAACAATATCAATTAAAACTCACAGTTGCCAACTTAAAGGTTTTCTTTAATGAAGCAAATAGTATCAAACGATTATCTGACACCTGCTTGCTAAGTTGCGGACGCATAATCACTTGTTCTGCTGAATTGCTGGCAAACAACACCTTTTCGTAATTGCCATTTGAGGTAATGGTAGCCATAGTAATGACAGATTCTTTTCCGTTGAAATTTGCAATGCGTTTTGGGTCTTTAACATTTAGGTTACTAGGGTTATCATTAAAAACCAAATGTACTTTATCTCCCTTTACCATAGATATATATGAAGAATAATATCCATAACCTCTTGTGGACTGACGTTTGGGCACTTTAACTGTCCAAGCAATGGTATTATCGGGATTAACATTGGTTACTATTATGTCATTGTAATTATAATAAGTAGTAGTGCTGGTGGACACTTGCCCACTGGAACTGGAGGAAGACACCGTAACCTGTTCAATAAAATATTGTTCTGCAATAAGCACAGCTCCACCATCATCTTTCAACACAAGTTCTTTCAGGTCGTATTCAAACAATTCTTTGCCTTTCGATGCTTTGCTTTCTGACATAAATTCTTCCAGAAAATCTTTATCGAATTCCTTTATGCCTTGTTTTTTGATGGATTCAGAAACTGCATCAATACTCATGAAAAAAGTGCCTTTAATGGAGAAGGTGCCCTTTTCAGAAAAGAATCCGCCACAAACTATGGAACCTTCACTTTCCAACACTCCAAAGCTCAAGTCAGTGATAAACTTATCTTTCAGTTGGGCTTTGTATTCTTTAGTGGCATTGCCTTGTTCTCTGAATGCGATAATGGAATAATTATAGTTGGGCTTGCCGTTTCTTTTGCTTTTAACAACTTCCTGATAAACAATACCGCTTAAATAAAAATTGCCGTCATTGTCCACATATACCTGATTTATTGAAAACAATTCAGAACTATATGGAAGTTTTACAGATTTTTCCCATAGCTTATTTAAGTCGACATCATATACAGTAATATGAAATTCTTCGGTTTCTCCTTTTTTGAAGGATGATTCGTCAACCAGCACAATTTTTGACTTATCACGCGAAACAGTATTTCTGAATTTTCCTTGTCTGTATTTCGATTTGCTCTTAACTTCCGAAACTTTCACAAGATTGCCTTTATTGGTGAGTGTTTTTTTATCCATTTCCTGATAGAATAAAAAACTTTTTCCAAGGTTGGCATTGTAAAACGAGCCGAACACAAAAATTCTTCCGTTGCTGAAAATGGTGAACTCATAATTCAATTCTTTTCCTTCGTATTTTAACTCGATTTCATTTGATAAACGTGGATTCATTTTAGTATCAAAAGCCTGAATAGTCGTAAAGTCTGTTCGGAAAGCCGAAAAGCCCTTTTGCCCGTGCCGTTCAACATAAATTCCCGATTCGTCTTCCCCTAAAACATTCGCAATGGATTTTGTGAGGGGTGGACCCCAGACAATTTTGGCGTATTTACTACCTATAAGGTAAGAGAATGAGAGTAAAATTGCCGCAACGGGTAACAAAAGCAAGTGTTTGGTTTTCATGATTAGTTTTTTTATTTTTTAGTAAAGAATGTATCCGATTTTTAAACCGATAGGCACAACAATATTCTTATTTCCTAAGCCGAAACTATTAGCATAATTATAACCAGCTAAATAATTTTTTGACTTATGCCTATATCCTAATCCATAATAAAAATCTATCGTTATTTTTTTCCATGGCATATAGTGATATCCAAAATTCCATGATATGTCTCTGAAAATAAGTTTATTTCCTCCTTCCATAGAAAAATGCTTTTCGCGATACATCGGTCCGGTGTAAAAGCCTTCGGGTCCATTTCTTTTATAAAAGAAACGCGGATGCACCCGCCAACTGAAACCAGATTTTACGTTTTTGGGAATATATTCGTCATAAGACCAAAGCTCGCCCCATTCTTTTACATAATAAGGAAGTTGATACCCAACGCCCCCTTCAATACTGATGCCTCCGGAAATCTTTTGCTCGAATTCAATTGTCAAATCACCGGGTATTAGCGCCAAAGGATTTACCTTAATGATGCCTCTTATTCTTGAAGAGTTTTTATCATCGAAATAAATGCTTAAATCTTCATCAGATTCAACTTGTGAAAAGCAACAGCTTACTGAAAAAGCTAAAAACAAGAGTGGAAGTATGGTTTTCATGCTAATATATTGCCAAAGCTAATAAATAATTGTATGCTATATATATTCTTGAAAAATCAGTTCCGGCATCTTTCTTTCGGCTAATTGTCCGCACAAATTACTTCGTTTCACAAGCAAACCTTATTTTTGCCGTTCGTTTCAAAAATCTAAAAAAAACTAATACTTATGGCAGAAACCATCATTTACATTATCCCGCTTTTCGGAATTGTGGGATTGATTTACACTTTTTACAAATCGGCATGGGTGAACAAGCAAGACCCGGGCACCGAAAAAATGATAAATATTGGAGACCGTATTGCCGAAGGCGCTATGGCGTTTCTGAAAGCGGAATATAAAATACTGGCAATTTTTGTGGTTTGTGTAGCCATCCTTTTAGGAGTGAGCGGTAATAAAGCAGACTCCTCTCCTTTGATTGCCGTATCATTTATTGTAGGCGCATTATGCTCAGGTTTGGCGGGTTTCATCGGAATGAAAGTGGCTACTAAAGCCAACGTGCGCACCACCAACGCTGCTCGCACCAGCTTGGGTAAAGCGCTCGAAGTAGCTTTTGCCGGTGGCTCTGTAATGGGTTTGGGTGTTGTAGGTTTAGGTATTCTCGGATTGGGCACTCTTTTCCTTATATACAGCAATATGTTTGGCATTGGCGACCAAGCCAGTCTCAACAGAGTGTTGACTATTCTGACAGGGTTTTCGTTTGGCGCATCATCCATTGCATTGTTTGCCCGTGTAGGTGGTGGTATTTATACTAAAGCTGCCGATGTGGGTGCTGACCTTGTGGGTAAAGTTGAAGCGGGTATTCCCGAAGACCATCCGTTGAACCCTGCTACTATTGCCGACAACGTAGGTGATAACGTAGGTGACGTAGCCGGTATGGGTGCCGACCTTTTCGAATCTTATGTAGGCTCTATTATCGGAACTATGGTTTTGGGCGCGGCATTTATGACTGCCGATTTCACTGATAATTTCAACGGACTTTCTGCTGTATTGCTTCCTCTGTTTTTGGCAGGTGTAGGTATTCTTACTTCAGTTGCCGGAACTTTCTTCGTGAAAGTAAAAGAAGGTGGCGACCCGCAAAAAGCATTGAACATTGGCGAATTTGGTTCTTCATTCGTAATGGTGATAGCTTCATACTTCATCATTAATTATTTCCTGCCTGCCGAATGGATTTTTGCAGGAACAACATACACTGCTAACGGAGTATTTTTTGCAACGCTGTTTGGACTTGCCGCAGGTTTATTGATTGGTTTGGTTACAGAATATTATACAGGAACCGGTAAAGCTCCCGTGCTTTCAATTGTTCGCCAGTCTTCTACAGGCTCTGCTACCAATATCATTGCAGGCTTGGGCGTGGGTATGATTTCAACTGCCATTCCTATTTTGATTATTGCAACTGCCATCATTGGCGCTTTTCAGTTTGCAGGTTTGTATGGTATTGCTATTGCTGCGGTGGGTATGCTTTCCAACACCGGTATTCAGTTGGCGGTAGATGCTTACGGTCCTATTTCTGACAACGCAGGTGGCATTGCCGAAATGAGCGATTTGCCTAAAGAAGTGCGCAAACGCACCGATAAATTAGATGC
>CAZFFP010000040.1:30623-33173 GCA_964518215.1 uncultured Chitinophagaceae bacterium | reverse complement strand
CCTCCAAATGAGTGATTAATTTTTCGTAAGCATTCTTTTCGTTTTCACCGAGAGTTTTGTTGATGACAATTCCGTTGTCGTGGTTATTGATGTTATAGAATATCATTTTCTCATCAAAGTTCAATAAGTCTTCGGGTTTAACTTCAAGTATATCGGCAATTTGAAACAACCTGTCAACTGACAATTTTGTGTCTTCATTTTCAATCTTACTATACGCCTTTGGAGAAATATCTAATTTCTGCGCAACAAATTCCTGTGAGTAATTTTTAATTTCTCGTATTCTGCGGATTTTATGTCCAATACTCATGATTATACTTTAAAAGTTCAGAGAAGTGTCTTAAAAGTTCATTTAACGGAACTAAAATAAGCATTTACAACAACAACATGAACATACATTTGTTGCAAAATTAATAACACATGAAAAACACTACTCTAATTGGGCTTTTATGCCTATTCATTTTTACTCTGCAAGCTCAACAAGGAAGCATAGACAAAATAGGAATTTCATCAGCAGTTTCAAGCGACAACAAATTAAAGTGCATCATTGGCAGTCCTTATGGCAAGCATTTAAGCGATAGTGGCGGCTCATTAACAGTAAGCGCACAATACAGCAGTAAAAATGCAGTAGTAGTAAGTTCTGCTTCTGAACTTTTAAATTCTAAAATGCAAGTAAAAGTTTATCCCAATCCATCTTCAACAGAATTGGTTGTTGACATGCTAAATGACGATACAATAATCAATATTACACTAACTGACATGCAAGGCAGAGTAGTGATAACCAAACTCAATTCACCTTCAAATTCAAGAATTGATATAAGCGCATTATCAAGTGGTAATTACATACTTAATATCCAAGACATCAAAGGAAATAACATTCAAAACTTTAACATCATTAAAAACTAAAAACAAATCAAATATGAAAACGATAATCAACAACTTTTTCTTTGCATGCTGCTTCCTATTCGTTGCAATAAATGCAAGTGCGCAAACAAGTATTCCGCAATTAGTTTCTTTTTCGGCAGAAGTAAGAGACGCTAACAACAACCTGCTTGTAAATACAGACATTAGTATTCGCCTCACTTTTAGACAAGGAGGCGCACAGGGAACTATTGTATATTGTGCATTACATCAAGAGCAAACCAATCAAAACGGTTTCTTCTCTGTTCAATTAAACAGGAATATTCTTGGAACAGCTTGCAATGGTGCCCCCAATCTAAGTTTTGATGCAATTCCCTGGGAAGGTGGTAACTATTGGTTACAAGTAGAATATCAAACAATTCCGGGAACGCCTTTTGTAGATTTAGGCGCATTAGAACTTACCTCTACTTTTTATGCTTTTTCCGCACGGACAGCAGAAAGTGTAGTTGGTTTTTCATTGTCAGGAGCACAAAATGGACAAGTTTTGACATACAATTCAAACACTCAACAATGGGAACCGACAACTCCAACAGCTTCTACTCTTACTCTTCAACAAGTTCTTTCTAATGGTAATTCAGCCGGAGGAACAACTTTAAGCGATGTTGGCGATTTAAACATTGGCAATAACAACTCATTTACTATTGGCGACCCTAATACAAATGGTTCTTGGCGTTTTAGAATGGTAGGGAATGATTTGAATATTGAAAGAAGGGAGAACGGAACTTGGGTAAATAAATTTCAAGTAAACCCGTAAACAAGCAACTATGAAAAAAACAATCATACTATCAGCAGTAATACTGCTGCTTCAAGTCAACTTTACCCGTGCTCAAAATTGGCTTTGGGTTAAAGACTTACCCCAATCAGTTACAATTACTGATGTCATAAGTGATTCCAATGGTAATAGCTATTTAACTGGTGAATTTACTGGTGTTGTTGACTTTGGAGGGACATCGCTTGCAAGTGATAATGGAAGCCGTGATGTTTTTGTCTCAAAATATGATGCTAATGGCTCACTTGTTTGGGTAGTAAAAGAAGGGGGAACTGGCACTGATTATGGTGAATCCATAACACTTGATAACCAAGGAAATGTTATTGTAGTTAGTAGGAACCTTGGGCTTTTCAAATATAACTCAACCAATGGCTCTTTAATTTGGAATCAAACATTTAGCTATAATTCATTTTCAGTTGTTACCGATGCAACAGGTAATATCTATGTGGCTATCAATACTTCAGGAACAAGTGCTTTCACTTATTGTGGAGCTTCTTTTCCTTCCTCTGCTGCTGGCTTACTCTTAGTCAGATTAGATGCCAATGGTTTTTGTCTTTGGGCAAAAAAGTATTCAAATCTTAATCCAACAGATATTACTTTAGATGCATCAGGAAATACTTACGTAACTGGCTTTTACCAATCACAAACCATTTTAAGCAATGATACCTTACCATCATCATCTAGCACCTCTAGAGTGTTTGTAGCTAAATTTAATCCTTCCGGCAATCCCGTTTGGGCAAGATGGGGTGGTGGCAGTGGGAGCAGTAATTACACTTTTGGTCGTTCACTTAGCATAGGCGAAACAAACTCCCTGTATATTTCAGGGTATTTTGCAGGAACAGTTAATTTTGGCGGAAATTCAT
>CAZFFP010000040.1:0-30612 GCA_964518215.1 uncultured Chitinophagaceae bacterium | reverse complement strand
AATGATGCTTTTATTGCTAAATATGACTTGAATGGAAACATTCAATGGTCAAATAAAGCTGGCGGTTCAAATATTGACGAATCTTGGGCAGTAAATGCAGATAGTATAGGCAATGTCTATTTGGGCGGTTTTATTACTGGTAATGCCCTTTTTGGAAGTTTTTCTACAACCAACACCAGTAGGCAAGTTTTCATCGCTACTTATAATAGTTCGGGCGTTTTTCAATCAATTAAATTAGCAGGAGGCAATCAAAGCAGCAATCAGGAAATTAGAGCTATCAGTAAAGACTCTCAGGGAAATCTATATATAGGTGGTCGAGTTTCATCATCTGGAACAGGTCAAACAAGTAATTTTGACAACATATCAGTATCAGTTGGTGTAAAGGCATTTGTTGGAAAACTTGGTGTTGGTGGTAGCTCGCCACAAACACCAATTTGGAACGGAACAGGAAATTGGTCAAGCAATCTTTCAAACTGGAATATAAATGCAGTTCCACAAGCATCTGACAGCGTAAGTGTTCAATCGGGAACAGTAACTGTTACAAATAACCAAACCATCAGCGTATTGGTTATTGAAAATGGTGCGAGTGTATTAGTTGACGGCAACAATATTACATTAACTGTGAATGGCAACTATTATGACAAAGGAGGAAATATAAATGCAGTGAATGGCGCAACTGTAGTTTTTAACGGTAATGCATATAATTCCAGTAACAAGAGAATAACAAGTTCAGGAACTTTCAGGGTGAAAGGGGGCATAAAAGTTCCTTAATTTTTTAATCAAGAAGGAACAATACAAATGGTGGGGGCAAAATGCCCCCACCAGTTTTTAGTCCCCACTGGTAGTATCCGCTACCCATCAATTCAAAACAGCCAGAACCGCAGATACTGCAAATCGTCTGAACTATGATTTGTTTGATTATCTGATGGACTTTGATTATCTGAATCACAGATGAATCGGATTAATGGATGATACGGATTATAAAAAACTAAATCAACACACGCAAATAACAAAATCAGCGGAATCTTTTAATCCGTTATAATCCGCGATTCAGACAAGAGTTTTTACAATTGTAATTATGGTTTAATACCTCAGCAGGGTTCAGCAAAGAAAGAAGTCAACTGACTACTAATTCGTAAATTTGACAAAAGGTTAATAACAATGAGGACACTAAATATTTCAATATCTGATTTTGAATACCGGAAGTTTGGTATTAAAAATGACAACCTCAGCTTTTCTGAATTTATTGATTTAGTGAGCAAAGAGTTGACACGGCAAAACTTAAACAAATGCATTGAACTTGCCGAAAAACATGGTCTTTCAAAAATGACTATGGATGAAATTAGCAAGGAAGTAAAAGCCGTAAGGAAGAATGCAAAAAATCGTAATTGACACTAACGTTCTTGTTTCTTCTTTGATTCAAAAGAGTTATCCATATCGGATTATCTATGAACTCTTTATTGACGACAAATTTCTATTGTGCATTTCAAACGATTTGATGAGCGAATATTATGAGGTCTTGGCAAGACCTAAATTTGTCGGCTTTCCAGACTTTTTTACACGTGCCGAAATTTTATTGGTTGATGTTGAAGCTAAAGCCAGAAAATATCAACCCACAAAAAAACTTGACTTAATCTCAGATATTGATGACAATAAAATTCTGGAACTGGCTGACGAATGTTCAGCAGATTTTATTATTACAGGCAATACCAATGATTTCACATTTACAGCATATAAGCAAACAAAAATTGTAACCCCAAAAGAATACTGGGAAAATCATCAGCCTTAAAAATCAAAACAGCCAAAATTGCAAATGCTGCAAATCGTCTGAACTATGATTTGTTTGATTATCTAATGGGCTTTGATTGTCTGAATCACAGATGAATCGGATTACGAGATGACACAGATTATAAAAACGGAATCAACACACACTAACCCAAAATCAGCGGAATCTTTTAATCCGTTATAATCCGCGATTCAGACAAAGGTTTTATTTTTTTGGTCAGTTAAAACTCAGCAACAATGGCTCATCAGATTGCTTCACTACACTTTGTTGCGTTCGCAATGACGATTACTCTTTGTTGGTGTTCATAAGCCACAATCAACCCGTCATTGCGAGGAAATGCGCAGCCTTGAGCGCGGTATGACGAAGCAATCTATTGAATGCTGATTTCTGAAGGCTGATGGCTGAATTAGATTGCTTCACTACACTTCGTTGCGTTCGCAATGACGATTACTCTTTGTTGGTGCTCATAAGCCTCAATCAAGTCGTCATTGCGAGGAATTGCGCAGCCTTGAGCGTGGCATGACGAAGCAATCTGTTGAATGCTGATTATTGATTTTATGTTGAACTGCAATTGAGGAAGTTCCCTACTGCGTTGAGTAGGGACAAGTTCCTCCTGAATGACAAAGTCCGCCTCTGATCGTAGCTTCCGCTACGGAATCGGATTACGAGATGACACGAATCAGCGGAAAGAATTGATGAAGTGGCTGAGGTATTAAACCCGAAAGTTGGAAACAAGTTAATTAAGACTGCCCCAATAATTTCAATTGCCTGTAGTGAGAAACAATAGCATCTGTTAAAGTTTCGTGGTAATGATATGGAACATCAAATTCTTCGGCAGTAGATTTCACAATAGGGCTTATATTTTTGTAGTGAATACTGCATACATTCGGAAACAAATGGTGTTCCACCTGAAAATTCAAACCGCCCACATACCAATTTACCATTGAATTGTTCATAGCAAAATTATTGGTGGTTTTCATTTGATGAATAGCCCACGAATCGGGCATTTTTCCATTTTCATCGCCCATCGGATGCTCGGTATTTTCAACAACATGAGCCAACGAAAAAACAACTCCAAGAATGATTCCTGCAGTAAGATGCGCGGTGAAAAACCCAATCAAAAACTGTACAATAGTAATATTCAGCAAAAGCAGAGGAATGGCAATAGTGTATCCATAATATATAATCTTGGTAGCAAAAAGCATTATAATTTCCTGGCGGGGATGTTGTTTGCTTTGATAAGGACCAATATTTTTTTGCGATAGCTTTTTAAAATCTTTAAAAAACACCCAAAAAATGGTGGCTAAACTATACGCCACAAAAGTAAGAAAGTGCTGAAACCGATGAATAGGGCGATGAGGCACATGCTTAGACAGCCTGATAAATGGAGCCAGTTTCAAATCTTCATCGTGCTCATGAATATTGGTGTAAGTGTGATGAACGATATTATGTGTAATGCTCCAGGAATAGCGATTACCCCCGATGAGATTCAAGGTTAAACCAAGCAGATAATTAACTTTTTTATTGGAAGAATAAGAGCCATGATTAGCATCGTGCATAACGCTCATACCAATACCTGCCATTGCAACGCCCATTACAAAACAAAATAGCCACATAACAGGTAGTGAAAACACACCACTGATAATAGCCCCGTATGAAATAAAATAAAGAGATAAAAGTGCAAAGGTTTTAATCTTCATCTGGGTATTGGCATAAGGAGAAAGATTGTTCTCACTGAAATAATTTTGAACCCTTTGCTTAACTGTTTCGTGAAATGAATTTCCTTTTGGATTTTGAAAACGAACCTTAGTTACAATCACAATTTTGCTTTTTTAAAGTATCCTTTCAATATAGAAAGACTAAATGCAAAGATACACATACTGAAGAATAGTCATTCACTATGGATTCACCATCAATCGTTCAAAATATTGCTTATCCTCAATCTTTAAAATAACCATATACATTCCTGATGCGTGATTGCTTAGTTGTAATTGTTCGATATACACACCTTTTTTGATTACTTTTTTGGTTTCAAAAACGGTTTGCCCTAAAATATTTTCTATTGTAATAATAACCCTTGATTGGTGATGAACCATAAATGAAATATTGAACAAACCGTCACTCGGATTGGGATAAATATTCAAACTGATATCTTTTACAGGAGGCAAAACACCTGTAAACAAAAAGTAAAACTCATCAGAAATTTCAGAGGCACAACCATTCGCACTTGTAACCTGCACTGAATAGTTACCTGTTTGTTGAGGTTCAAAAACTTGTCCATTGGCACCTTGTATTTCAACTCCTTCAAAGAACCATTGATAACTGTCAGCACTACTCGAAACCAAAGTATTGGAATCTAAAGTAATGACAGGTTGAGTCGGTGTTGCCAATGCTTCAACCGATACAGTATCAGTTCCAATACAGCCATTCACATTTATTAAATGCACTGAAATTTCAGCACTCTGATACACTATTAACGAATCGGAATTTATACCTGCAATCAAAGTTCCGTTACTATACCACTCTAAAAAATATGTTCCTGAATGCTGTGCCGTAAGCAATACCGAATCGCCTTCACAAAACTGCAATGAGCCATTTGCAAGTAGGCTTATCTGTGGCGAAGTCAATACTTCAATCAATACCTGATAAGCAACACTTCTGCATCCGTTTATTGTTTGAGTTACATAATAATTCTTGTCGGAAACAAAAGGTCCGGCAATAAATGAATTGCCCGAATGTGCCAATGTATTTAAAGAAGCATCATCGAACCATTCAATATTTTGCCCCGAAGCAGTGAGCGTTATGGTTCCGCTGTTGGAACAATATGTTGGCACAACAACTGAAGGTGGTGCCGGCAGTGCCGTTGCTGTAATACTTAATGTTGCAGCCTGACTTTCACCACAAGTAGAAACTGTTTGGGTTACATAAATGATAGTATCATTCGTAAAATTCAGTATGTCAAATATATTTCCTGAACCAATCAAATTATTCAGCGAAACATCATCATACCATTTCAACTGAACACCACTTGCAGTAATTTGAACATTGTTGCCCGCACAAACAGATGACGGAGCGTTCACTAAAGGTGCAGGTGGCTGACCATTGTAAACAACAAGGTTAACTGTGGTTACAGGACTTTCGCAGCCGTTGACTGTTTGAGTGGCATAGAATGAACTATCGGACAAAATATTTCCGGGGGCAAACACATTTCCTTGATGCAACAATAAAGTAGCGGCTGCATCTTGATACCATTGAATTTGAGAGCCAAAAGCTATCAAAGGAAGAATGGAGTCGCCTGCACAATAGGCATCGGGCTGTGGCGCTGCCGGACTTGCCGGAACAGCATTTACTGTAACAGTTAGTGAAGCCGGATTGCTCTGACAACCATTGTCGGTTTGAGTGATGTAGAAAGTGGCTGTGGCTGTAAGACTTCCCGGATTAAATACTATTCCGGTATCTAACAATTGAGTGAGGGCTGCATCGGCATACCAGGCAATTTCATTTCCATTTGCAGTTAATGGAGCAATGGCATCGCCTGCACAATAAGCAGGCGGTATTGTTACCGAAGGTGCCGCAGATTGTGGCAACACTGTAATACTTAACGGAACATCGGTGGTATCGGCACATCCGCTGCCGGTAATGCCTGTTATTAAAGTGTAATCGCCCGAATTCATTACAAGGTATGAAGAAGCGTTTGCCAAAGGAATAGCATTTCCATCTAAAAGCCATTGATAGTATTGTCCGGCTCCGGGTTGCGTTATAAGCATTAATGAATCTG
This sequence comes from uncultured Chitinophagaceae bacterium, assembly GCA_964518215.1. GTDB lineage: Bacteria > Bacteroidota > Bacteroidia > Chitinophagales > CAIOSU01 > CAYSGX01. The sequence goes on along the minus strand of CAZFFP010000040.1, from coordinate 25,048 downwards.
ATGAACACACGGTTAGTGTTCCCGATGGTGTAATGACAGCTATGGGTGCATTCCTGTTAATCAGCAAAACTTCTGCCCTACTCACACAATTGTTGGCATCTGAAATTTCCACCGCATACAAAGCCGATTGAGAAACACTGATGCTGAAACTATCAGCACCACTCATGATATTTCCATCAGCGATCCATTGTAAAGTGTTGAAAGGAGATGTCGCAATTGAAAGCAAGGCGGTTTCACCTTGACAGATAACGGCAGTATCGTTAAATGAAGTGGAAAAAGCAGGCAGGGCCAAAACCGTAAATGCATCGCTAGTATCCGCAACTCCACCTGCAAGCGTATCTGCAACTTTTATTAAGTAATTGGCTCCTCCACTCAAAGTATCTGAAAGTGCAAACACATAATTGCCAAGGCTTGCATCAATATTGTTGGCAAGAGTAGAGAAATTTACACCACCATCAGTGCTGAATAAAATATTTACACGAGCAATGGAATCGGCTGTCCAAACAATATTTAATGATGAACCCGCACATATTTGTGTGGAAGCATCGGGCTGAATAACTGTAATTTGTCCTACCGGCTGAATGTAAGTTGAAGTTTCAGGTTGAGTTTTTACTTCTACATTGTTCACGTTATCGCGCGAAATCACCATGAAGTCATATTGTTTTCCAACACTGCCCGAGAAGCTGACAAATGTATCAGCAATGTTCTCCTGATACAAAGTCATTGCTGAACCGTCTTCAGCATAATATAATTTGAAATCTCTGACCCCTGAACCGTCTGCATCGTCTTGTGCCGACCAATGCAGGGCGAATGTAGTGGAGGGGGTGATTACAGGTAGCGGCTGCAACACACTTGTTGGTGCCACGGCATCAATAATGTTTACCCATGTATTGGTTACAATCGGGTCGTTTACATCGAATACAATGCTTGCAGTAGCACTTACTGAATCGCCCGTTTGAGCATTTGATATTGGTCTTACTCGATAGGACACAAATCCTTCGCCATTGCCCAGCGAATCGTTCACTGCCAAAAAACCTTTGAACGGGTCGTAAGGCGGTAATCCCGTGCCTGGGTCAATAGATTGGAATATCCAGAACACTTCTTTGTTCACTATATCCAAACCGGCTGTTACCTGCACATTGACATCAATGCTGTCGAAAGTATTGAGCGTTGTGCTGTAATTAATAGTATTAGCAGGAACATTGAATGTCATTCCGCGGAAACCAAAATCGCTTAATCTGACTGAAAAAGGATTTACATTGGAATCTAAGGGCTGACGAATCACCACTCTTTGTGCGGGTGCAGATGCCAAATCTGGATCGTTTTCGTAGTTGATGATATAACCCAAAGTATCTTTCACTGAAACAAATCGAACAGAGTCAAATCCAGCAGGACCTAAAATTTCATTTGGGTCGCAACCAACAACAATAGGAATGGCTTCACAAGTGAGATAACCGCAACTTATCAAGTTTCCGGGGCCACTTGAGACAGCAGAAATTGCACCCATTACGCAACCGGCAGCATTAGAAGTTTCGTTGCCTCCTGCACAATTATAAATAGTTAGAGCGCATCCGAGACCTGCCCAAGCGGCACCTGCAATTGCACCAACACCTGCTCCTGCCACCGCTCCGAGCGCTGTGTATTTCACTAAGTCAACTCCGCAATTAACCAGACCGGTGCCACAATCCAGCCTTCCCCAAAATTGTTGACATTCTTCTAAAACAGAAGTGGAATCAATATAGCTACCCCAACATCCTACACTTGTAGTAAATTCATAAGGGTCGAATGGTTCAGGAACTGGAATAGGTATGTAAGGTGGATTCCATGTTGAATTAGCATCATCATTCCCATCGCTTCCATCATCACCGGGAGGACCTCCGGGTCCACCAGGTCCACCAGGTCCACCGGGACCTCCTGGCCCACCGGGTCCACCGGGTCCACCAGTTCCTCCACCACCGGAACCACCACTAGATCCCGGGTCGCCACCAGAGCCGCCACTGCCTCCGGAGCCACCAGATTCACCGCCACCACCTTGTCCGCCATTGCCACCACCACCGCCATTTCCACCTGCACCGCCACTGCCACCACCACCGCCATCGCCACCATCTCCACCATTTTGTCCGGGACCGCCCTGTCCGCCTGCTCCTCCGGGTCCACCACTACCTCCCATATTGGCATTGGGTCCTACGCCTGCCAACCCGCAAAGTTGGTCGCCACCTTTGCCGCCATTGCCGCCTTTGCCGGGCAAAATATTCTGACCGGTTAGTGAATACTGAGCAGGAATACCAATACCTCCTTTACCGCCAGTGCCTCCATTTCCGGGAGCTAAGTTGCAAGTGCCATCGCCTCCTGATCCGCCTCTGCCACCATTTTTGCCGGGATGCCCGTCTCCTCCGGGAAAACCGTTTTCTCCCCAATTGGGTGTGCGAGCGTTGAAACAAAGTAACAACGTATCGCCACTGAGGGAGACACTGAAAGTTCCGCCATAGATGGTATTGCGCTGTTCAAACAAGGAACTGTTGATGAAAAATTTATTGGGGTCAAAACCTGAAATTCCGCTTTCTGCTATGGCAATGGACCAACAACGAGAATAACCAGGCTCCCAAGTAGTGAGAAAATCAACAGCGTTGGTATAGCTGCTTAAAGGAACTATTAATATTTCAAATTTTGATGAAGATGTAGCAGTAATTGTAAGATTTCCTGAAGTTTTGATTAAATCCCATCCTTGTTTCTCTCCGGCATCACCCTGCGGGTCGTTGATTTCCCATATGTACGAGCCGCCTGCTCCAAATTCAACCTGTGGAAATTCGTCCACTCCCGGGCTGGTGCCCGGCTCATAGGCAAAAGTGCCGCAACCCGGACATGGCGGTAACAATCCAATTGTATCTGAAGGTTCTAAAAATCCTTTTTCAATATATTTTCCAATTACTGCATTTCTGTATGCCACAGGATTTTTCAAAAGTGTAAGCGCATCAGGATATAGGATAAGACTATCCAAGAAATTCCGTAATGCCATTTGTCTGGTTCGCTCTATCATTCCTATCTGAGCCGTTAAAAATTCTTCCATAGAAGCGCCTTTACCTTCAACTTTCAACCGCACGGGCGTAAATGGGAAATTGGATATTTCGAACGATACAAAAAACTGTTCGCCCGGCTCCAGATTTCTTGCCATAAACGGAACAGCTTTATTGTCGCCCACCACCTTGTAGCGATAATCCTCAAGAAAGAGAGTATCTATCAAATCGTCCATCAAAAACACCCTTCCGTATTTTTGAACATTATACAACCCAATCAATTTGTTGATGGTTACTTCACCTTTCACTATAGGAATATCTACATTACCTATGTTTTCAATAACAGTAGTAACGGTTCCTGCTTTGTCTTGCCTGATAGCACTGGGCGTTTGCATCACCGAACCGATTGCATAATCACTTTTTTTCTGCACCTCTACTGCATTGCTCAATATCACTTCGGAAGAATCAGGATTCACTGCCACTAAGTCATACACACCCAAAGGAACTGAAGACAAATCCCAACGTGCGCGCACCGTCATGCTGTTGGTAAAATCAATAATCGTTGCCTGAGCCATATTGGTATTGCCGCTTCTCAGGAAAAGATTCATGCCTTGCCGAAACCCTGCACCGTTCACTCGTGTAGTAACCACGCCCTGCCCTACGCGGAACGGTTGGATATTCAGCAATGAAAATGGTAACGCCTGCACCAGCAATTCAATATCCTGCGACTGACCCGACATCGTAATGGTTTTGATAAAAATATAGTAAGTGCCTGCTTGCGAGTTGGGCAGCAATACTATTTGGTTGGGAGCAATAGGATACAAATGTTTACTGTCATAATCGGCAGTGGTAGGTGTGCGATTATAAGCCACATACACTTCATTACGGGCTGCCACATAATTAGTGTTCAGCGTGAGAAGCAAGTCTAATCCTGCTGCTACATCTACTTTGTAATAAATGTATTCACCTTGATTTAGGGTTGAATTGTATTCCCATACATCGAGCGCAATTTCACGCGCATCAACCACAGCTTTTGCCGCGCTTACTTTAATATTGTTTTGATAATTGGTTTCGGGAATATTGTTCAGGTTGGTGCGCATGATGCCATGATATTCATCGGCATCAATTTCTTTCACTTTGCCATAAATGAAAGTTGAAACCGAATCGCCCGGTGGTAAAAATATCGGAACAGTTCTATCGGCAAACAAGGGGTCAACTGCTCCATCAAACTGATTGTCTTTTGAATAATACAAAGCATCTTTCAGATTGCCACTGAAAGCAGAAGTTCCTATATTTTTTACATTGTATGTAATTGTTGCATCATCGCCCAACATTAAAGTATCGGGCCAGATAAATTGTGTGATTTCAAAATCATAGTTAGCGCTGCTGGCAGGTAAAATATTAATGCTTGTGTTTAATTCATTATTGTTTTCGGAAAGGTGTTCATATACCAGATTGCTGAAGTCGGTTTTCAACGAAAGGAAATAATTTCCGGTGAGGAATGGCGGAATAGTTACCATAACACTGTCGCTGTAACTCTGCCCCACATTCAAGGTTCTGCTTTTGAAATTCTGGTTCAGAACATGTGCGGTATTGATATTGTAGCCCGGAGTGAGTGAAAGCCATACACGGTCGGCAACATTGCTTGGTGATAATGCGGCAGGTCCGTTGTTTCTAACCGTATATTGCACAGCAACCTGCTGTCCGGCATAAACAGTAGCCGGTGCATTAAGGGATGTCAATTCCAAATCAGACCAGGGCGTGAGTTGAACAGTAACCGGAATGAGCAGGCGGTTGTTGGTTTCTGAAATTTCAATGGTTACAGAATTGGTAAAATCAGTTTCAATAATCACGAAATAGTTTCCTGAAATACCATTCGGAAGTGTTACGTTTTGAATATGCTGATAGGTTTGTCCCCCACTCAAAACAGTTTGTCTGCTGAGCGATGCCAACAACGCATCATTATTATCATATATGGTATCAGCCGAAAGGTAAACGCGATCGTTCCAATATCCTGCATTGGTTGTATCAGGACCATTATTCTTCACTCTAAAAAACAATGATGTTGTAGAGCCGCTGTTGAGTGAAGCGGCAATCTGAGCGCTGTCAATTACTAAATCTGAAAAGGTGGGAGGCACCACCGGGCGCTTCACAAAGATTGGCACACCGGCAGAGAAGTTGTTGTTTTCAAAAATGAATTCATAATTGGAATTCAATTCATCGGTCAATACATACAAATAATACCAATCCTGTTGTAGGGTTGAAGGTATGGCAACGGAAGCCGTTCGGCTTAACGAATCTCCGGAAGCAAGACTTGCCGAACTACTGTTAAGCGCAACCAGATATACGCCACCGGGTGTAGTGAGCATGGGATTGGTAGAAAGTATAAATCTGTCGCGCCAGGTGGCGGTAGTGGCGCCTGTTCCCTGATTTTTTATTGTCCATTGAACGGTTGCATTCTGACCGGTGAATATGGTGTCGTTTACAAACCCATGCTGAGCTACCACCAAATCGGGATAAGGAGATAAAGAAATTGCTACCGGAGCGATGCTTCTCCTTACGTTGTTATTTTCAAAAATGTATTCAAACAAATTGTCGTCAGCATCGGTGAACACATAGATATAATAATTGCCGCTGATGCCTTGGGGCAGTGTGGGCGTGATGTTTCGCGTATAACTTTCTCCGTTGTGAAAGTTTAGCCCGTTGGTATAGGTTTGCGTGTTAAGTAAAGTAGCATTGACAGGATTAAAAGTGTTTTGAGTAGAAAGATATATTTTGTCTTTCCATACAGCAACAAAAGGCGTTGCTCCCTGATTGGTAACAGTATAGGAAATGGATATGGGCTGATTGGAAAGTCCGGTGGAAGGCACAGAAAGGGATGAAACCGTGAGGTCAGCCGGTGGCGTCAACGTAACCTGTATAGGAATATCTGTAGCCCTGATATTGTTGCCTTCAAAAGTGCTTTCATACAACTGCTGATTTTTGTCGGTGAATACATGTATCCAATAATTTCCGCTGTATTGATATGGTATCCTGACCAATTGGGTTACGGTGTATGAACTATCAAATTGTAGTATCGTTTGTGGTGCATTTACATAAAATAAAAGATGTGCATCGTTAATATCAAATACACTGTTAGGAGAAATATAAATACCATCCGACCACGTTCCAACAGCTACAACGGGGTTGAAATTTTTTACTGTGTAAGTAACCGGAATAAAATCGCCTCCGAATGCAGCCGTAGGCGCACCCACAGATACCACTTGTAAGTCTGGTGATGGAGCAGGAGTAATTAAGATGCCCGAGTTAGCAGAATTGTTTAGTTCGTTAGTTTCGGGCATATAGCACAACGACTGGCATTGGTCATCTAAATTGTCGGTAATTACAAACAGACGGTAGTTGCCAAAAACATTAATAGGAACTTGCACTGTTGCCGTTCTGAGATAACTTTCATTAGGATGCAGATAGGATAGATTGGGAAAAGAAGTCAGAAAAATATCTCCTTGTGCACTAAGGTTTTGATCTAAAGACAGCCATACATAATCGCGCCAGGTGGCAGAGCCGGTAGTGCCCGCACCAATGTTTTTCACCCGCCAGGTAACGGTAATGGTACTGCCCGAAACAATATTAGAGGGAGCTTCCAGAGAATCAATAATCAGGTCGGGAAGAATTCTTGTTTCAAAAGTCAGGGTGTCGCCTAATGTGGTATGGCAATCGTTTTTAGATATCACCTGCCAGTAATAAGCAGCGCCATAGTTGGGCGGGTTGTAATTATATGAAATAGCGCTTTGGTTGAAAGCAACTAAAGTTTTGGAAGTTCCTATTTCCCAAGCATAAACATCATAGTGGGTAGCATTGGCTCCGGGTGCCCACGATAGTTGCACTGGCGGATTGAGATTAGCTGTTCCATTTACCGGAACCATATTGCTCACTTTTGAAGGAACTTGTAGTTGCAGCACGTTCACCGTAAGGTTCTTCTCAAAAGTGCAAACATTTTGATACGTGATGACCACCGAATAAACAGTAGTATCGGGCGGACTTACCTTAATAGAAGCAGTAGTGGCTCCGTTGCTCCAAACATAGCTCTGTCCACCATTTACAGTAAGCGTGGTGCTGTCTCCCAAACATATAGTATTGGCAAGTGACGGGGTTGTTGTAGGGGGATTAAATACAGATACATTCACCGGAGCAGAAACGCTCGTGCAGCCATTGGCACCTGTATGAGTTACGGTATAATTACCGTTGGTTTTTACAAAAATAGAAGACGTATTAGCTCCATTAGACCAAACAATGTAAGTGGTAATATCAGTAGTCAACTGCACCGAATCGCCAAAGCAAAGTTGCGTGTTGCCATTCACCGAAACCAAAGGTATTGCAGGGGCAGACAGCACTGTGATTGTAACACTGTCGGTGCGCACACAACCGTTGAAGTTGGTAAGGGTAACATAGTGGGCAGAAGTTTGCTGCGCATTGATTTGTGTGCTGGCAGTAGTGGCTCCGTTACTCCACAAATATGAAAGCGCTCCGGTGGCAGTAAGATTTACATTTGTTCCCTGACACACCGTTTGGTTGGTGCCAACGGTGTATAAAAATGGTGCATAGTTAGTAATGGAAAGTTGAATGGTATCATTGCTATTGTCTTGGTCGGCAGCAAGCGAAGTATATGCCACAATATTGTATGATTGCAATGCAGCTACATTAGCAGTTGCTGTGAAAGTAAAATCTGCAGTTGACAATGCCGGAACAACCAATGAACCAACATTTTCGGTGAAATTATTTCCATTCACTATCACCGTAACATTAAATCCGGTTTGCGATTGGCTGCCGAAATTCTGAATGCGCACTTTTATGGGTGTATTGGCGCTTTGTCCACAATCGGTTTTAGGAGATAGCACTTGAAGAATGCCAATGTCGTTGGCTGCAATCTGAAATTCATCAGCGCCAATGCAAGGTGTGGTGAGGCTTCTGATATCACCATCAATATCATCTGCAACTTCAGCAACAGGAACACCCGCTGCAAACAGCAAGGGATTGGATGCATGTAAATCGGTGGCAGATGCAAAGAAAGGATTGACCGATAATGAATTTTGGTCTTTCCCGTTGGCATTTTGTAATTCGGTAATATTTACTCTGTTAGAACCACCCCAAAATGCGAGATTACTTCCGGTGGTGTAATAATTATTGTAATTGATATTATTGATTACAATGCCATTGTTTACATACAAGGCATAACCTCCACCACTATTATAAAATATATTATTGCGAAGATTATTATCGGTGCCATTGCTGATTACAAATGCTCTGCCTAATGTAGCGCTTGTAGATGTCAGGTTGACACTGTTGTAATATACATTGGAATAAGAAGCAGCTGAAAGCTCAATTCCTGCTGCACTTCCGGTATTGCCGCACTGAATGAAGTTATTGGCAATTAGCCCGCGATTCGTTACGTTTCCGCTGCTTCCCAGGAAAATACCATTTGCCGGGCTTGCACTTATTTTATTTTTTTCAATCTTGAAACCTTCGCTGCAATTAGTCATGTATATGGCATAAAAAGTGGCAGATGCTCCGCTGCCCGAAACCATATTGCTTCTGATTTGAGGAGCATTACAATAGCGCACAAAAATTGCCTGATGCCTTACGCCTGAAATATTGTTATTGGAAATGGTAACGACTGTTGAATAATTTGCAGACTGCCCCGAAACATACACCGAATAACTTCCTCCCTGAAAACTACAACTGTCAATAAGTAAAGAGTGAAACAAACCATTATCAGCAAAAACCACTGCATTGTTGGTCGAACTACCCGCAGTGGTTGGACTGATGAATTGTATGTTTCTGAAATAATTATCCGTTGCTGTTGCTTTCAGTTCTGCTGCAATTCCGTAAGTGTTGTTCAGCGCCTGTATGGTGATGTCTTTGAAAGTAATGTAAGAAGCATTCAGAATTTGAAGGGTGTAATTATTTGAAACACTTGAATTGAATTGTAACACAACATTTTGTGTTGCCCCCGGCTCTTTCATGAATGCTATTCTTCGTCCTACCTGCATACCTGCGTAAGAAGTAATCTGCAACTGTTCATTGTAGTTGCCCCCACGCACATGAAAGGTAACATCGCCCGTTATTCCGCCTATTTGAAAAGCATTTGTTGCACTGATGAAATTCGCAAAATCCGGACTGCTTCCGCCTATTGTGTAAACACCCTGCATGGATGCATACAATCCATTCACGCGAATAGTATCGTTGGCGGGCTGTTGGTCTGCCTGTCCGTTGGGATTGGAAGAAAATATTTCAATATCATAAGCTATGCCGGGCAAAAATTGGTAAGCGCCAACCTGCACATCTATGTGCAAACCTGCGCTTAAGCTGCCCGTCCACGCATAAGGTGTCTGAGCAATGCCATTAATTTTCCAGTTGATAGTTACATTGTTGATGGTTTGCGCTCCACTGTTCAATAAGCGCACCGATACGTTGTTTACTCCATCATTAAACGGAACAACCGGGCTAAGCAATGCAGTGATGGAAGCATCACTTCCGGTAAGACCGAACTCTACTGCACCGATGTCGGGATTGGTTGCGTTACGTGCATTTCCATAAATATCATCAGTAACTCTGGTAAGTGGCACGCCACCACCATCTAATAATACTTGTTGTGGATCGGGCTGATTGGGTTGCAAAAACAAAGGGTCAGCAAACACAGAATTTTGGTCTTGTCCGGTAAGCGCTTTCCAATCGGAAAATGCGGCAATTGCCGCATCAAAATATCCAAACTGACTTCCGGTGATGTAGTAGTTGTTGTGGTTAAAGTTATAGTTGTAATTATTCGGCTCCACATAAATTGCTCTGCTGCCGCCTGTATTTATGAGAATATTATTACGCAAATCAAGATGGTCGCAGTAATCAATGTATGCTGCTGCACTCTGAGTGTTAGTATTAGTCTGATGCACGGTGTTGTAAAAAACATCGATATAATTGCTGCCTTTCAAATGCAATCCACGACTTTGAGCCGTGCCAATGAGATTAATAAAATTGTTGGCAATGAGCGGACGGTTAATTGCAGAAGTAAAATTATTGTCCACATAAATACCGTAGCTGCCGCGCAATCCGGTCATGTGGTTTTTAGTGATTTCAAAACCATCATTGGTTTGATGCATATAGATATAAGCTGTAAATGCATAGGTGGAATTAGACACAAAAAGATTGTTGTTGATGACCGGAGCAGAGACGAATCTCAGATTTGTGCCCAAATAGAAAAAGTTTTCAAAAGTATTGTTCAACACCTGCAAACCGGGCATTTGAAAACCGCTGAAATACAATGCTTCAGAGCCGTTTTTAAAGGTATTGTTGCTGATAATCACATTGGATGAGCTGTTGGTTACGCCATAAAACGTGCAACGGTCAAGCGAAGCAGCACCAGTTACAGAGCCTTGCAATACATTATTATTCACAACAAAGTCGCTTGAATTACCCGTTAGAGTGAGCACATTGCCGTATGTGTTGCTCGTGGTTTGTAAGGTCAAGTGTTCAATTTTGAAATATCTGGCATTGTTAAAGCGGAACAGATAATTATTTGCCGAAGTGAGCGCAAAACTGATAACCACATCGGCTGCATTGCCGGTCTGTGAACGAAAAGTTACCCAACGGTTGGATGCCATGCCCGGGTAATTATTAATCAAAATCTGCTCATTGTATGTTCCGCTTTTAATATCAAAACGCACACTATCAGATACGCCATAATTGGTTAATGCCTGCACCGCAGCATTAATGGTAGCAAAATCAGATGGCACATTTCCTATAGTGTAAACTCCAGCCAAAGAGGCTTGCAAAGGCGATGAAGTAATGGTATCGTTTTGATTGACTACATCAGTTCCTCCATTCGGATTGGCAGACCAAACCTTAATAGTATAGTTGGTTAAAGGAAGAAAATTAAAGCTGCCAATTGTTACCTGGGTGCTTTGACCTGAAGTCAGTAACCCGCTCCAGTTGTAAGTGGTTTGCGCAACTCCGTTCACTTCCCAATGAAAGTTTGCAGACGTAATATTTAAAGCAGCAGCATTGCTGATGTTGATGGCAATATTGTTGTTGCCCGCAGCAAATGGAATAACCGGTGATGTAATTTGATCGACTGATAAATCCGCTCCCGCAGGCACATATTCATGTGCGCCTATGGTAGGCGTGCTTGGGTTGCGGAGGTTGCCGTCAAAATCTTCGGTTACTCCGACATTGGTGCCGGCTTGATACAATGCGCCTTGGCTCACATGCAGGTCGGTGGCTGATGTATAAAGCGGATTGACGGATATTGAGTTAAGGTCTTTTCCTGAAGCTGACTTCCATGCGGAAAGATTGCTGCGGTTGCTGTTAGGCCAATAGCCTAAAACACTTCCCGTAGTGTAAAAATTATTATAATTCGACTGGCTTAGCGCCCCTGCATTATACACATAAATAGCAAAACCTCCTCCGCTGTGTATGATATTATTATTTACCAAATTATTATTGTTGCCATCAATATAAAAAGCAATTCCATTAACATTACTGGAGGTGTAATTAATATTGTTGTGATAAATATTAATGTAATTGCTGCCTGATATTTCTACAACAGAGTATCCAGAGGTGCCGCCTACCTGAAAAAAATTGTTTACTATTAACCCTGGATTTTGCGCTGTTGCAAGATGATTATAAAGAAAAAAGGCACCGGTTCCAATGCTGCCATAAACATGATTTCTCGATACGATAAGGCTGCCTGAAATTCTATCCAGATAAATGCCTTTATAAAAACCATAATTTGCAGTTGTGCCGATAATGTTTCTTTCTAAACGAATATTGCTGGCATATTTAATTTCAATTCCTGATTCAAGTTGATTTTGAAATTGATTTCCTATTACTTCAAGGTTTTGAATCGTTCCACTGCTGGTTCCGTCAATAAAAACACCCGTGCTTCCGTTTAAAAAAATAGAATTAAATAATTGTAAATTATCTACATCAGGATATGCATAAATGATGGCGCGATTTTTTGTTGCATTTGGAGCTGTCGTTGCTAAAAACTTTGAATTCTCAAACCTGATATGCTCAGATGCTGCTGTTATTTCAACAGCACGCTCATAGTCAAAACTCAGTGTTTGAAATGTCATTCTACTGAATTTGATATGTCTCGCTCCGTTTAATTTAACAAGATAATTGGAGGAGCTGGAGGCGTTGAAAGAAAGAACCACAGAAGTGCTGTCGCCACTTTCTGAACGGAATGTAATAGTATTGACAGCCGATGAGCCGGCAATGTTTCCTATCACTACCTGCTCATTGTAAGTGCCGTTACGCACATCAAAAATTACCGAGGCTGAAACACCATCCGTGTTGAGAGCATTAACTGCCGCTTGAAAGGTGGCATAGCTCGGGCTGCTGCCGCCTATGGTATAAGTTCCGGAAAGTGGTTGTCCAAATATTGGGTTAAAAAATATTACACTAAGCAATGTTGTCCATACAACAAGTGATGTCCCGAATGCGGGGCGTATGGTAGATGAAGAAGTCATGGCAATGAGGTTGAGGGTGGGTGAACTAAAACCGTTTTTTAAATAGCTGACAATTTTAAGCTAAATTTAATGTAAATGGAATTAAAAGAACGAATATTTGAGGAACTATTTTTTATTAAAAAAAGACTATCATTTTTTTGAAAGCAAACGTTTAATTGCAGAATAAATCCATGTATCTTATGTCTTAATATTATAAATTCGCATAAAAAACAAAACCCGCCATGAATATTCATCGGACGTAATGCTTTCAAAATGTCACGGTATATCTCGTCAATTAATACTTGTATTTTAGAACGCTAAAATTTTCAATGATGCGCCCGGTATTCGTTTCTATTCTTGCTTTTTTATTTTCCAATAACATCTTTTCCCAACAACTTCCGCAAATTAATTTTCCTTTGGTGGACACGCTCAACTATATTATTTCCGACAGCGTGTTTGTTGCCACCACTGGCGATGACACCAACCCCGGCACAAGACAACAGCCGGTGAAAACATTTTCAAAAGCCATACAACTGTTGCCATTTGGTGTTGCCGGCATTAATAATGGACATGCTTACGGTGTGGTAATTATTTTGGAAGGCAACTATGACCAATCGTTTATTCAAACCGGCAGCCAATGGAAAAATGGAAACGTGTATAAAAACGTCAGTGTGCGTGGAGAAGGAGAGGTAATTATTGGTGGCACTGCTGCTGCGCCACTCACCAATCAATTGATGTATTTAAGAGGCAGCCATATTTATGTAAAAAATGTAAAGTTGCGCTATGGCAATATCATTGGTTTGCTGATTTCGGGTGAAGCACAAAACCCTCGCACGGCAAGCGATATTATTATTAAAAATGTAGAAGTAGATAGTATGGCTTCACATGGTATGCTGATAAGATATTGCGAAAATGTTTTGGCAGATAATGTAACCGTAAAACATGCCAACGGCTATGAACCTTCTGTGCCGCCTTTTCCTTGCGGGCAGTGGCCATCAGGTTTTAAGGCATATATGTCGAAGCATGTTACCATAAAAAATTCAACAGTTATAAGAAACTGGGGCGAAGGCATCAACTTTCATAATTGCGAAAACGGCTTGATGGAAAATTGTTTTTCGGGCGATAACTACGCTACAAATTTTTATAGCGATAACTCTTCAAAATTAATTTTGCGCAACAGCATTATCTATAATTCTCCGGGCGTGAAAGACCATTGGCGCGCGTGCTATGGATATGAAAATGCTCCATTGGCGGCATCGGCAATCAGTATTGCCAACGAAAGAAGTTGCCCTACAAGCAACGGATACATTACCAACCACACAATTAATTGTGCCACAGAATGTGTGAATGCTGTAACCGGAAATTTTCTTGTTCCGCAATCCGACAGCATTTTTATCTACAATAATATTTTGCTGAATTGCGGTGGCGTTTTCAGTATTTGGGATGGCGTTACGGGTTCAGGAACAAGTTGTTTTTCGAATATTTTTGCAGTGCATAATACCTGCATTGGTTACGATAGCGATTCTGCTATTTCGAATAAAGCAATGGTAAATTTCAGTATGACTTCAGGAATCAATATACTGAATCAACAACCATTGACAAAAATCACTTCCAGTGTATTTGCTCAAAATATTTTTTCTTTCGACACGCTGAAAAATTTTAATGTAAAAATTCTGAGAAGAAATTTAGACAATCTTTTTCCTGCACCTTTCGAGGTAGATTTTCACAGAAACTTATGGAAGAAAAACCCCGATGCTTTTGGAATGGATTCTACTTCAGTGGTAGCATATAGTTTGCTTACTACGGCAGATACAGGAAACATCAACACTTGGCAAGCACAGTTAGAACCTTATTTAATTGAAGGCATTCCTTTTGATTTTGCTTCGTACGATTTTTTCGGTCAGCCTCGCAACAATTGGTATTGTGGCGCTATTGAATCGCCAATTCTTACATCTGCTTTTCTGCGGAGTGATGATGCGCTTCATTTTAATCTCTTTCCAAATCCGGCAAATACACAAGCGTTATTGCTTTTAGATGAATCTTATGCAAAGCAATATATTCAAATACATATCACCGACCTAAGTGGAAAAGTTTTAAAACATTTTACTTTGCTCCATCAATCTTCTCTGATTATTCAGATGCAGGATATGCCTTCAGGAATGTATTTAGTGAATATTCAGAGTGAGAAAAAATTACACACACTCAAACTGTTGAAGCCGTAAATGAAAAAAATGAACAAAGAAAAAATTAATGCTTCACGAATCGTGCAAACACATCCCCATTCTTCACGAAATATATTCCGTTTTCAAGTGCGGAAATATTAATTGGCAAAACAGAAGCAGGCGCTTCATGAGTTAAAATTCTCTTTCCCTGTAAATCGAAAATTACGATGGGTTCATCATCTTGTTTTTCAATATAAAGAGTTGAAGCAACAGGATTGGGATAAATTTTCAGAATAAATTTTTCTTGACTGATATGGGCTATTCCGGTAGAAACATCCGACAACAACATATACTCCCACACCGGTTCAAATATCGGCTCGTTATTGGTGCTGAGCGGAGTTGCAGTTTCTATGATTACCGAATTGTGAAACTGATTGCTTATAGCCGGATTCAAATCGGAATAAAGACATCGAGAATTTCCATAAGGAGGAGCAATATTGTCAATAAGCGTGGTATCGTCATTTTGCAACATGCCCATACCATTGAGGTTTTCAAATTGTCGGTTGAAAGGAACAATTTCATCGCGCAGATGAAAAAAAGCAAAATGTTTGTGCAAGGCGGTAGCGCCCAGATTTCTCAGCCAGGGCGCAGCATTGTTAAAATAAGTGCTGTAATCGTTGGGTCCTGCAAACATCACAGAGCGCTCCACCGAAAAATGTTTGGCAAAATAAGCCGCATGTCCGGCACCTTGCGAATGCCCGCTCACGGCAACTTTGCTCCAATCCATTTCATTGGCACTCAACAAATATTCCTGCCAGCGTTCGTTGGGATATTGCTGTGCCAGATATTGCAACAATTTGACGGTTCGGGTGTAAATGGAATTTATAGAATCCACATTTACCGCAGGACTTACCTGAGTGCCAAAACAAATTTCCTGACGGAATTTATCAAAACTCAAACTATCGGAATTGCTTGCCAGCAAAGTAGTCAATACCGAGTTGAGAAAACTGATATTGATAACATCGTAACCCAACCCGGCAGCATACAGACTGAAAAATTCGTATTGTTCCGGACGACTGAACGTACCTCCTATAAAAAGAAACAATTTTCCGTTGTTGTTGGAAACATTTCGCGCTACTAAATGACTGTCTTGAGTGGTATAAGCAGCATCGGTGTCGGCAACGCGGATGTATTCATGTTGCACCTGTGCATGGGCAACAAAAAGCATCATGATTGTAATAAAAAATAAAATGGCTTTCATAGGTTGGTTTTTTACTTTAAATAATACCGCTCTACAATTTTTTTATGATGCCCGTTGTGGTAAATGGTGAAATAAGCCAGTTCGCGCATAGTCATGGCACCCAAAACCGGATGTTTCACCTGATATTTATCTAAGTCATCTTCGCTCCATTTGTTTTCGATATTGCTGATTAAGATATATGCGTATTTGCCAAGATTTTTCAGCAGTTTATCTTTTTGGTAATCGGTTTTCTTCGGAACATATACCCCCGATGCTTTTGCTCCGGCATCGAGTTTGGCTTTATAGTTTTTCACCACTTCATCATAAGTAATGGAGTTTTTCTTCGGGCGACCATACAACAGCAAAGGTAAAAATTTGGGTAAGCGATAGCCCATAGCTGTTGACTTTGCACTTACTATAAGGTGCTGAACATTTTCTGCAACACTCCATTTATCCTGAACAGATATGTTGTATTGCTCCTGCGGAATTTTTTCGCAAAGCATTCTCAAATTATGAAAGCTGATTTTCAATTCCTCGATAATTTGCTCTTTATTCTTTTGCATAAATGGTTTGTTGTTTAGAACTCTTCGGAAAATAGATTTTTAATCTTTTCCTCTCCCTAAATCCCTCTCCAAAGAGGGACATTTGGAATATTTTCCGAAGAATTCGTTTGTTAGGTTATTCAAATGTATCTAAACTTCTGTTTTTTCAGAAACAAAAAAGCCCCCGAATGAACGGAGGCTTTTTAAGTTTTCAGCAAATAATTCTTTATTCGAAAATTACACGCTGGGTGGTTTGTTGTCCGTTGTCCAAATGTATGTTTACAAAATAAATACCACCGGGAAAATTATTTTCCAACACCATCATTCTGGAAAGAGCAGATGTTTGTTGAGTATGCACCACTTTTCCTGCAATATCAATAATTTGAATTTCGCTCATGAAACGTTCTGTTCCATTCAATTCAATAATTACTCTGTTAGATGCAGGATTGGGATAAATTTTAACAGCTTCTATTTGTTTAAATGAATTGAAAACTGAGCTTACTTTATGACAGTTGTTAGGCTCTTCGCTCAAATCGCCAAGATTCAATACTCTGTAAACACGGGGTAAAGAATAGCCGTTGATGGTATCTATATAAGCCAATGCTTTGGTTTTAGACATATCGGGATTGCTTTCTAAAGACGATGTGCTGTTACATTGTGAGGTATTCCACCACTGCCAAGGACTAGACTCATTAGACAAGCGTTGTGCCCCCAAAGGACGAATAACAGGGAACAAACCTTCACCTTCACCGACATTTATAAAATTATTAGGAGCAGGGTCTATATAAGGAATGGTTTGGTTGTATAAGCTGCGGGCGCGGGCAGTATATGGGTCGGTGCCGGGCATAGTATCGAAGGCACAGTTGTTTCCAAGTTGATTAGCTTTTCTGATAAATACACCTGCACCATTCACATCTACTACAGTTTCATTGGTAGTCGGCACAATAACGGTTCCACTGGTATAGGGCGCAAAAGGGTCGCGCACGCAATGCAAAGAAACCATCGGCACTTGTCCGGCTTCCATCCAAAGAGTATCAGCAAGCGCACCTCCTATATTGATTACCATATTAACTTCAGAACTGTATCCGGGGTGATTGTCGAAATTTTTACTCCCACCAAAACCTTCAACAGTTCCCTCAACAAGTGTATCAATATAGGGTCTTGGAGGAACTTGGGTCCTGTCAACAAATTTCGGCAACAAAAGTTTTTCATATCGGTCAAGAGTAGCATAAGCCAATACTACGTAGCCACCGGTTCCTTCTCCAAACAATACAATACGGTCTGTGTCAATATTATAAGTATTACCTTGTTCTGCCGCATTTTTTCTCAAATATCTAACTACTGTTTTAATATCCTGAATACCACGGTAAACAGCTTTGAGCAGCGATGACCTTCTGATTTCAGCATCGGTTGAAAGCGGGTTCCAGCCCGTACGATATGAAGGAGCCATGGTAACAAAACCTCTTTTTGCCCATTGTCTGCAAATTTCTACTACGGTAGAATCATTGATACCACCATTAGGCGAGCCATTAACACATGGTGGCAGAAAATTTCCTGTGTGTACATAAATCATCACGGGGCGTTTAGGCTCAGTGTCAACATTTTGGTCAGGTTCATAAACAGCCATAGTTTGCGGACCCAACACGCCATTGTCGGGGTCGGTCAGGAAGTCGAAATTTTGTCCGAATTGAATATTTGAGTGTTTTACAATCTCACTATCGGTAAACATCGGGTCGAGAAAACGAACTTGCGCAACGAGCGAGTATGACGCGAACATTGCGAGAAGAATAAGAAGGGATTTTTTAATACTTTTCATATTATGGTTGGTTTAAGTTATTGAAATATGTTTTGTCAAATTTAGGAAACTATGAAGCAAAATTGAAAACGCCTGTTTTAGATTTTATCGAATTCAAATAATATTGAAAAATAAGCTAACCTGCCTACTCTGGGTCCGCCATAAACCAAAAACACTTGATTGTTCAACACATTTGAAGCGCCTACTTTAAAGGTGCAATAAATTTTCGGAACATGCTTATTCACCTGAACATCTAACATTCCATAAGATGGAATGGCGCCAGTAAATTGAGGAGAACCTGTAAATGTGAACCCTTGCACCCATTTGTAATTGACACCGTAACCCCAATGCAGCGAGCGCACATTTTTAAATTTAATCGGAATATCTCTGCCCGAAAAAGCAAGATTAAATTTATGCGGAGGCGTGTTGAATGCCGGAATGATTTCTTCATCGGCATTGCGCAAATCAATCACATTCCAAGAATAATTGCCACTAAGGGTATAATATTTTTTAAAGAAATAACTCAAAGCCATGGAAAATCCTTGAGTAGTAACCAAATCTGGAGAATTAGTAGATATCCTATATGCTTGAGTTCCTTCTAAAGGCCTCACTCCGCTAGGGTCAGTTTCAATATCAATTCCTAATTTATATCCGATAAAATACCGATAAAAACTGTAGTAATAGCTTGCATCTAAATAAACACTCTTGAACAAAGTGGTTCTGTAACCTATCTCGATACTTCTACAAATTTCTGGTCTAATGGGTGCGACATTAAAAAAATTCAAAGTGTCATATTTCTGAGAATTAAGAAAATCAACAAATGAAGATACTGTTACTAACGAATCGTAACCATCTAGATTACCTATTAGAATAGCTCTTCCTACATCATAATATAAATATTGGTCGGCAAGTGTCGGGTTTCGAATGGCTGAAGAAAAGGAGAGTCTGAATGTATGATTTACATTGACATTATATACTAAAGAGAGTGCCGGGGAAAACAGAAAATCGAAATTCTGATTTTTATCCATCCGCAAAGCGAAATTGGCTTTCAGTTTATTTTCAAAGAATCGTTTATCAATACCTGCATAAACACCAAACTCCCAATTGGTGATATCGTTGTAGCCATCTATAATAGTGTCTCTTCTAAAAGTGCCATCGTTGAGTGTGTCAATTTCAATCCTTTTAAAAGCAGTATCCCTGAAAATGGTGCCTCTTGAATTAGGTACATACAGTCTTCCGTTAGCTCCAAATGTGAGTTCTGCCCAATCTTTAGGATTTGCTTTGTATTCGCCATGAATATGATAAAGTGCAGATTTGTCGAAAAAGCGAGAACCGCCATCGTTGAACAAACGATTGGTAACATCTCTGTAAAGCGAATCGAAGCGCTCGGTTCCTGGAGCAAACCATGGTCGCTCTCCTGCTGCTGTATTAAAATCGGCATCTTGACGCGTTTCATCATGCCACTGACTCAATAAATCAATGTTCTGAGCTATAATATTATTAGCTCGGACTGTATCATAAACAGAGGAAATATCATTATACATCTCAAGTAAAGTACCCTGTTCATCGCCCAATTGCCAAACTCTTTGTCTAATATTCCTAAACCAATATGAGTTATAAGCATTGTTCCAATTTGTATTTGGCTTTGCTGCATCGTTCATTCTGAAAGCAGTCAGAACCGCATCAAAAGAATTTCCGGCATTTTCGTTGGTGGCATAGGCACGTACAAAAAATTTATCTTCTTTTTTTATTTCCAATCTGTTTTGAAAAAATAAAATACCTCTGAGGTTGTACCGGTTTTCGCCCTGATACACTGTAGTGCCCGAACCGAAGTTCGATGCAGCAATCAGTTCCACGTCTTTTTTGATTTTGTAGTGAAAAGAAGCCGAGGCTTTATAGTTACGGGTGCGGTAATCCACCAAATCAATCTCATTGTATCCAGTTCGGTAAAAAACTCCTAAACCAGGGTATTCTATTTGACCTGAGTATGAAGAAAAATCATTCCCGCCCGCTAAATCTTCATCGCCATATCTGTTCACGGCATCATAGCCTCCCGGATTATCAATGCCGGCACGCGAATCGGTAGATGGGTCGTAGTTTTCGGCTTCCCAATCGTTGGCGCGCAGGTAGTAGAAGTTGAGTTTGTAGGCAAATTTATCTTCACCTTTTTTATTCTGAAAAGGTTGTGCCCAACGGATAGCGCCTTCGAATAAAGCGCGCTCGCCTCCTTTGGTCATTACCGATAAGCCTTTGTGAATGAATGGGCTTTTGGTTTGCATGGCAATAACACCATTAAAGGCATTAGGACCGTAGTAGGCAGAACTGGCGCCCACAATTAAATCTACTTTCTGAACATCGAGTTCTGATGCACCCAAAAAATTTCCGAGGGAAAAATTCAGACCGGGTGATTGGTTATCCACTCCATCAATAATCTGGAGAGAGCGCACCGGTGAAGTGCTGTTAAAGCCGCGGGTATTGATTACTTTAAATGAAAGTGATGATGCTGTTACATCCACTCCTTTTAAATTTCCCAAACCTTCATAAAAATTGGCTGCGGGAGTTTCTTTAATGGCAATAATTCCCATCGTTTCTACCGTAAGCGGAGATTCTTTTTGCTTTTCTGAAATACGGCTATCCACTACTTCCACGCCTTCAATTTTGAGGCTCGAAGGAATGAGTTTTATTTTGATGTTTTTTACGGCATCGAACGTTGCCACGGTAACTTCTTTATTGTCGTATCCTAAATATGCAACAATCAATGTAAAGGGAGGCTGTTGGTCTGTTTCGAAACTGAATTTTCCATCGAAATCGGTTTGAGCACCGGTGGTAGTTCCTTTAATAATTACTGCGGCTCCCACCAATGGATCGCCATTATCATTGTCGGTAATAATACCGCTTACGGTTTGAGCAAATAAAGGCAACGGGGCGAGAAAAAAAATAACACAAAAAAATCTCTTGAGGGACTTAATGCTATCCTTCATAAAAAACATGGTTTGGTTAAGTTGTGTGTTGGTTTCCGAAAGCTTTTGCCATAAGAAGCCTTTTCAAAAATAGAGTAAAAAATACAATGTGCAATTTTTCGGCTTTTAAAACTTTCCGGCTAAGAAAAATGATTTTTGGCACGGTATTGGATTTCAGTTCTGTAACACTCAAAAATTCAAACTTATGTTCCCTAATTTAATCACCAATATTCGCCAATCAAAGATGATGAGCGAATACCGCAGACTGAAAGCCGAAGCTAAACAAGCCATGCAAAAAGGCGATTTGAAATTATACTTCAATAAACTTATTGAAGTGGAAAATTTCGAGAAACAGATTTACTCATTCCAAATGAACTGAAAGCAATGACAAAACAATCCCTCTTTCGCTCTTTTATTTATATAGCAGGTTTGTTCCTGATTGTATTATTCACTTTTCTTGTATTGAATTGATTTTCTGCCGCGGCACCGATTACAGAAAATGTGGCGCGGACATTTAAAAAGATAACTCGCGATAATATAGCCGTTGGGCTGTGTTTAGTTTTTAACTGTAGCATATAAAATAAGAAAGGCAACCTGAAATCGGGTTGCTTTTTTTTTGTTTATTAATTAGTCTGTGTATTTTCTTTTCGTGATATGCGATACGCTACGCTTTCTATTGGCGACACGCTTTGCTTTCGAAGTGCGATATGCGATTAATAGGGACGGATGGCGAGGGAGATTTGAGGGACAAGGACAAGGGACAAGTGCGATGTAGTAACCAGCGAAATTTATACTCATTTAAGCACCAAAAGTTTGCAGAAAATAAACAGCCCTTTTGATACTTTATAATATAAAATAGCATATTTGCTTAAGAAATGTAAAAGTAAGTTTATGGCACCAAGCCCTCTTATTTGGAGGTATATGTGCCATAAAATGGCTGGTATATACAAGTTGGCTGCAACCTTTATGACAAACCCCTTTCAAACTAATACATGGTAAAAAAGTCGATTCTTGTTTTAATCACACTGATTGTCGCTTTTTTAAGTTATTTACTTTTAAGACCATCACTGATTGTTCCCAAAGAACAGGTAATTGCCGAGTTTAAAAAGCCTTGTTCGAAATTTTACAGATGGAATAACATAGATATTCATTATACAGACGAAGGGAGTGGCATTCCGCTGCTTATGCTTCACGGCTTTGCCGGCTCGCACCGAAATTTTCAGAAAATTACTGACCTATTCGACCTGACTAGATACCGTATTATAAGGGTGGATTTGCCTGGTTTCGGATTATCAGACTTCCCGAAAGGGGAAGTAGACTACTTGGCTATGTATCGAAAATTCATGAGCGATTTTGAAAATCATCTACAAATCAAGAATTACTATTTGCTCGGAAACTCAATGGGGGGTGGTATATCGCTTATGGCTGCTCATGATCGTCCTGAAAACATAAAAGGTTTAATACTTTGCGGCAGCGCAGGTTATGATATGCAGAAAGCGAGGGAAAATGCGGCAAGTCTTTTCAGATTTAATTTCGCAGAAAAACTCTTTGCAAAGGGAGTCCCGCTTTGGATAAATCGCAATACAATAAACAGAGTTTACTATAACCCTGCTGTGGTTTCTGAAGATGAAATAAAAATCAAAAACCAGATCTGGAACAAAGAAGGAAATCTTGCAGCCATTTTTCGCCTTGCACAAAACGATAAATTTCATGATGAAAAAATGATTTCAGAAGTAAAAGTTCCTACCCTAGTTTTATGGGGTAAGCAAGACAAAATTATTGATGTGAAGTATGCCGCTTATTTCGACCGGGATATCAGGGATTGTGAGGTTGTAGTGTATGACAGTTGCGGTCACATGCCTGTGGTTGAAAAAACAGAAAGGGCAAAACAGGATATTGAAAGATTTATTGAAAGAACCAATAACTGATTTTTAATCCTGAATTCGGCAACCTAAATAAACCCGCCCAAAAATTGCGCTAGCACAAAAAGGCTAACCAAATGAAAAAACTTTTATACGCCATCATAATTTTTTGTGTAGCCGGGCTGGCTGTTGTGCACACTACCGACACCACGTATCTGTTTTCTGCATTCAGGACAGTCTGGATGCGGGGTAACACGGATATTACTATTGACGATTACAAGGTGCAGCCCACCAAACCCATTAAAGCAAGTAATCCGCAAGCGTGGGAGTTGCATCATCAATACAACCGGGTGGCACTTTCTAACAGCATCATGAAATACCACCAAGAAAAAGAATCTATTGCATTCCTCATCATTAAGGACGGCAAATTGCTCACAGAAAAGTATTTCAACGAAGGCAGTGAAACACATCTGTCGGGCATATGGTCTATTACCAAAACCTACACCTCTTTTCTGATATTGAAAGCCGTTGAAGACGGACTGATTGCAAGCCTTGATGACCCTGTAAAAAAATATATTCCTGAATTGAATTTAGCACAGAAAGACACCCTTACACTGCGGCATTTAGCCTCTATGTCAGCCGGTTTGTATTGGGAGGAATGGTCGCACGAACCGTTTGCGCTCATCACTAAACTTAACTTTTATCGTGACCTTGAGAAATTTACCATAGAGGATATGTATGCCACAGGCGAGCCGGGCAAGGTGCAGCACTACAATTCCGGAGGCACGCAAATTTTAGGCACTGTGCTGAAAAGAGTGCTGGGCAAAAAAACGATAACCGATTATCTCTCTGAAAAATTCTGGCAGCCATTGGGTTTTGAGCATGACGGATTGTTCATCTTGGACAGTAAAGAACATGGAAATGAAAAAGCATTTGGTGGAATAGTGTGCACCGCCCGTAATGTTTCGAAACTCGGCCAGCTCATCCTCAATGAAGGCGTTTGGGATGGCAAACAAATATTAAGTGAGTCCGATATGCAACGCATCAAAACCATTCCTTATAACAATACGACCTATACCTATGGCTTATGGACAGGATTATATGAAGGCTCAAGATTTTATTACCAATCCGGAGTCAAAGGCCAGTTATGTATCACCTTTCCCAAATACAACCTGGTCATTACCAGGTTAGGCCATAAAACCAGTCCGCGCCAGAATATTGAAGATGTAAAACCCGATACCTACGAGTTAATTGCGGAAGTATTAAGAATAGTGAAAGAAAGCGGGTATAATTATAACTATATGAATATAAAATGACAAACTTTATCGTGGCGAAGTCGGCAAAAGTAAGGCAGCTGCCAATCGAGTAGCCCGCCCCGCCACTTGTAAGTGACGGGGAGAGGCTCTCACACCACTAATCATGCGGTTCACGCAATTAGCGGTTCGGAAAATTGTGGAGCTACTTTGTAGTAGTAATCTCTATGGTATAATATTCGGACACTTGTCTCTGTAATTTTTAAATATCCATTTGACGAGAATGTTGTAAGAATGAAAATGTGTGAATCATGTAACTTGTTTCCAAAATTATGTAATGATTTAGTGTATCCATTTTTTTATCATTGTAACGTAACAATTCAGTTACCAACTAAAATTAAAGAAAATGGAAAATCAAACACTTGAAAGCTGCATTGATGCTTGCAAAACATGTGCAGAGGCATGTGAAACATGCGCAACAGAAAACAATGGCAAAGAAGGAATGGAACATTGCGAAAAACTTTGCATCGCTTGTGCTGATGCTTGCAACGATTTAGTTGCTGCAAGTAACACCGATTCAAACCTTGAAGCTCTTTACCAAAAATGTGAAGACGCTTGTAATGCTTGTGCAACCGAATGTGAAAAACATTCTGACATGAAACATTGCATGGAATGTGCTGATGCTTGTCGCACCTGTGCAGCAGAATGTAAATCTATGCT
>CAZFFP010000039.1:2879-33414 GCA_964518215.1 uncultured Chitinophagaceae bacterium | reverse complement strand
GTGCCTATGAAATATGGTTGAGTTTGGGCAATACAGGAACCGAAGCAGATTTCCTGGCTTCCTTACAAGGGCCTCAAGGTATACAAGGTACACCCGGACAAGATGGTGTACAGGGACCACAAGGTATAGCCGGAGCCGATGGCGCACCCGGACCACAAGGTCCTGCAGGCGCTGATGGGCAAGATGGAGCCGATGGTCAAGACGGATTGAGTGCTTATGAAATTTGGTTGAGTTTGGGCAATGTCGGAACCGAAGCGGATTTTCTGGCTTCATTAGAAGGCGCACAAGGTCCACAAGGACCAGCCGGTCAAGATGGTGCTGACGGAGCACCGGGACCACAAGGCTTAGCCGGAGCAGATGGCGCACCCGGACCACAAGGTCCCGCAGGCGCTGACGGGCAAGATGGAGCCGATGGACAAGACGGTTTAAGTGCCTATGAAATTTGGTTGAGTTTGGGCAATACAGGAACCGAAGCAGATTTCCTTGCTTCAATTAATACTGATGAGCAAACACTTTCATTTAATAATGGAACCGGAGAGTTAAGTATTTCAGGTGGAAATACCGTTACTATTCCGCTGTCAACAGGTGGTGATAACTGGGGCAGTCAGACCATAGTATCAGATGCCACACTATCGGGCGATGGCACTGCGGGCAACCCACTTGCGGTGAATGGTATTCTCACCGACAATCAAACGCTTTCTGTTACGGGAACTGATTTGAGTATTTCAGGAGGAAACACTGTTGACCTTTCGGGATTGAATACCGATAATCAAACTTTGAGTATTTCAGGTAACGACATTTCCATCTCCGGTGGAAACACTATTACTATTAATACAAATGATGCCGATAGCGACCCGACCAATGAGTTGCAAGACCTTTCGCTTTCGGGCAATACGCTTTCTATCAGTATGGGTAACAGTGTGGATTTAACTGTTTTTCAAAATACCGACAATCAAACACTATCTCTTTCAGGCACTGAAATTTCTATTTCCAACGGCAATAGCATTGATGTTTCTTCATTGTTAGATAATACAGATGAACAAACCCTTTCGCTTACCGGAAACACGCTCGCAATAAGCAATGGCAACAGTGTAGATTTAAGTGTATATCAAAATACTGACCAACAAACTTTATCGCTTACCGGAACCGACCTTTCCATTTCTAACGGAAACACCATTGATGTTTCTCCATTGTTAGATAATACAGACGAACAAACCCTTTCGCTTTCAGGAAATATACTTTCAATTTCGAATGGCAATAGCGTAGATTTAGATACACTGGTTAAAAAAGCATGGAATCTTGATGGAAATGAAGGAACAGATGCTGCAAATGATTTTATCGGCACCATTGATGATGTAACATTGAACTTCAGAGTGAATAATGAAAAAGCCGGAAAAATAGGCAACGCCACAGACAATTCTACATTCTTGGGTTACCAAAGCGGAAACAACAATACCGCATTAAACAATGTGGGCATAGGGTTTAGAACTTTAACTGATAACACCACCGGAGCAAGTAATATAGCCATTGGCAGTGAGGCACTCAGAAAAAATATTACAGCCGAAGGCAATATTGCCATAGGTAGTTTGGCGATGAGTGAGCATGTAACATTTAGTGGGCACAATACCGCTATCGGAACAGAATCTATGCAGTATGATTCTACTGGAAATTGGAACGTAGCATTGGGATGGCGTTCACTACGAGCCATGAAAACCGGACAAGAAAATGTCGCGCTTGGTGTTGGGGCATTAGGGCGTGGAACAAGTCCGAGCTTTAATATTGCCGTAGGCAGATCTGCCGGTGCTTCTAATAACAGCGAATACAATGTGTTTTTGGGTTGGGCTGCTGGCTCCTTTAGTGATTCTGCATTCAATTCGGTTTTTTTAGGAACCAATGCCGGATATTATAATAATGGCTCTTACAACACATTTATTGGTTTTCTTACCGGAGCGGGTAATAATTCGGGCACTTACATGGGTGTTCAGAACATTGGTATTGGCACTAGCGCCATTAGGTATGTAACTACAGGAAATTACAACATAGCATTTGGTTCATCGGCTTTAACCAATGTTTCTACAGGCTCCGATAATGTTGCCATAGGAAGGGATGCTCTGCAATTTGATACTACAGGCTATTCGAATATTGGAATTGGTTTCCGTTCGCTTAGATCGCTTACTACCGGATTTGAAAACGTAGCAGTTGGCGTAGGAGCAATGGAATATGGCTTAAGGCCTATATTGAACACAGCAGTGGGTAGGTTTGCAGGCGCACATAATACAGGCAGAGAAAATATTTTTCTGGGTCTGAGAAGTGGTTTTCAAAGCGATTCGGCAAATTACTTCATAGGTATTGGCACTAATGCCGGCTACAATAACTTTGGAAATTATAATGTATTTATTGGCCTTGGATCGGGTTTTGGGGGCAGCGGACGCACATACGGAATTCATAATGTTGGTATTGGTGCAAATTCCATGTATCACCTCACCACCGGAAATTATAATGTAGCTATGGGAGTAAGTGCACTCAGCAATTTAACTACCGGTTCCGATAATTTGGCTTTAGGCAGAGATGCAATGCAATATTCCATAACGACATCCGGCAACGTAGCTCTTGGTTTTCGTGCATTAAGAGGTCTTGAAACAGGAACCGACAACGTTGCCGTTGGTGTAGGTGCTTTGGAATTTGGACAATCCTTTACCTATAACACAGCGGTGGGGAGATTTGCAGGCGCATATAGTGGCGGAACTCACAACGTATTTATGGGATATTTGTCCGGCTTTCAGAGTACTTTAGGTGAATACTCCATTGCTATCGGGCACGCGGCAGGTTATTATAATCATTCCGAAAATAATATTTTCCTTGGAAGGCAAGCAGGCTTTGGAAATGCAGGTGGCATACAAGGTTCTGAAAATATTGCAGTAGGAAATTTTGCGCAATCTGCTCTTTCTACAGGAGTAAGAAATATTGCCATTGGAACCAGGAGTTTGCAGGCAATTTCTACCGGATCAGGCAATGTTGCTATCGGAAGTAATACACTTCAACAAACCTCAACGGCATCAAATATTACTGCTGTTGGCGACAGTGCTTTATTTGCTAATAGCGGCAGTTGGAATACCGCTGTTGGTGCAAAAGCTTTGAAATCAAACTTAGGCGGATTCAGTAATACTGCTATTGGCTTATCTACTTTATCCTCTAATACAGACGGCTATAGAAATACGGCTATCGGAACAGATGTTATGAGGTCTAACACAGATGGATTTCAAAACACTTCCATTGGGTATTATGCCGGTTATAGTAATGTTAGTGGAGATGACAATACTTATTTAGGTTCGTATGCAGGCATATTAATTCCTGATGGCAATCAAAACGTTGCAGTGGGTAATTATGCGCTCAGAGGAACAGCTAATAATTCAAATAATGCGAATGTTGCAGTAGGATATAATTCTATTTCAGCCATTTCAACAGGCTCTAACAATGTGGGAGTAGGGCACAATTCTTTAAGCACAGTAACTACCGGAAGTAATAATACCGCTTTAGGCTCCAATGCACAGACTTCTGATGCAACAAATGTCAATTCAACAGCAATAGGTGCCAATGCTTATACAGGTGCAAGCAATACACTTGTATTAGGAAGTATAAATGGCATTAATGGTGCAACTGCTTCTGTGGATGTAGGAATAGGAATATCAGCGCCACTTACTAGATTTCATTTGCACGAGGTAAATTCTACAAACCTGAATTTAAGAGTTAGCACGGTTAACAGCACCTACGAACCCGGTTTAGAATTAGTTAAAGTAGGGACCGGAGGCAGCGATTGGAAGTTATTTGTTACTTTAGGCGGCAATCTGAACATTGCCCGTGCAACTGATGATTTTGCAACTACCCCAACCAATTATTTTCAATTTTTCACAACAGTCTTCCGTCCGGCTTCCGACAATCTTATATCATTAGGTGGCAGTGGTTTTCGTTGGTCGGCTGTATGGGCAGGCAACGGAACTATTCAAACTTCCGACAAAAGAGATAAGTCTGCCATTGAAACATTGCCTTACGGATTAGATGCGGTCATGAAACTGAAACCGGTTAGTTTTCAATGGACTCAGGCGCCAGAAGAAGGCAAAAAAATAGGTTTCTTAGCTCAAGACTTGCTGAACACAATTCCTGAAGTTGTGGTAACAAAAGAATATGTTGCTGCCGATGATAATTCCGGAAAAGGCGAATGGAAAGATGTTGAACGCCTTGGTGTTTATTACAGCGATTTGATTCCGGTGTTAACCAAGGGTATGCAGGAACAACAAATCATGATTGAAAATCAACAAAAAATTATTCAGGAATTGC
Source organism: uncultured Chitinophagaceae bacterium (assembly GCA_964518215.1). GTDB lineage: Bacteria > Bacteroidota > Bacteroidia > Chitinophagales > CAIOSU01 > CAYSGX01. Next base: position 29,079 of record CAZFFP010000039.1, on the reverse strand, counting down.
TTTTAAGAATCGAGAAATTGGAGAAGAAATAATATTATAAGGAGTTGTTTTGAGAGTCAAAACAACTCCTTATTCAACTCCGTTGGGTATTTCATTTTGAGTTTTTCCAAACGCTCTACAATAGTTTTCGCAATAACATAATTGCGATACCAGTTTTGGTCGGCAGGCACTATGTGCCAGGGAAAATCTTTTCCGCAACCTTTAAAAATGTCTTCAAACGCCTGAATGTATTTATCCCAATGAGCTGATTCCTGCAAATCGGCAGGTTGATATTTCCATCTTTTTTCGGGATTTTCAACTCGTTCCTCAAATCTCAGGTGCTGTTCTTCTTTTGATAAGTGCAGATAAAATTTCAGAATAATAGTGTTATTGTCTTCTGCCAATAGTTTCTCAAAAGCATTGATATGCGCATAGCGTTGTTTGATTTGTTTGGGCTTCATCCACCCATGCACTCGCGGCACCAATACATCTTCATAATGCGAGCGATTGAAAATATGAATCATGCCTTTGCGGGGAGCGTGCCTATGCACCCGCCACAAAAAATCATGAGCATACTCTTCTTCGGTAGGCTTTTTAAAAGCAGTAACATTACAACCCATCGGGTTCACTCCGCTGAACACCGCTTTCACAGAGCCGTCTTTTCCTGAGGCATCCAATCCCTGCAACACGATAAGCACACTCCATTTATTTTCTGCAAATAAAACAGATTGTAATTCTTGCAAACGATTCAGCAATTGTTGAGTTTCGAGTCTGGTTTTGTCTTTTTCAAAACCTTTAGGGGCGCGGGTAGATATAGATTGGAGTGTTGCCATAACATGAAGTTACGCAAACAATTCCAGCACCTGCTCGGTAGAATTATTGGTATCTACCTTTGAAATGATGTGCTGTATCACGCCTTTTTCGTCAATCAGAAAAGTAACACGGTTGGTGCCCATATAGGTTTTGCCCATAAATTTTTTCTCGCCCCAAACGCCATAAGCCTCCACAATTTTTTTGTCTTCATCTGCCACCAGCGGAAAGCTCAGTTCGAACTTATCGGCAAACTTGGCGTGCGATTTTACGCTGTCGGTGCTTACGCCCAACACTTCGATGCCTTTCTTTTTCAGCATGGAATAGTTGTCGCGAAAATTGCAGGCTTCTTTGGTGCAGCCCGGAGTATCATCTTTCGGGTAAAAGTAGAGCGCCACTTTTTTGCCTTTGTAATCAGAAAATTTAATAGTGTTGCCGTTTTGGTCTTGCGCGGTGAAAGCAGGCGCTTTATCGCCCGCGTTTAAAGTTGTTGATGCCATAATATTATCTCCTGAATTTTGTTTTAAAAGTTTGCGTGTTGTTTAGTTTGTCTTTCACCACCAAAACAAGTTCGTGCGTTCCTTGTTCAAGCGATTTTTCAAAAACATGCCAAATGCTGTTCGATTTTGCATCGTATTCCATCACTACCCACTTACCATTAATGTATAAATCGAAAGCGGCAATGCCCGAAAGATTGTCGGATATTTTGAAACGAACCGTGCGCTCGGAAGTCATCAATTTGTTGGCATAAATATTCACCGGACTAATCACCGGAGGCGTGGTATCTATGCTCACATAAAATTTTCCGAAGTCTTTCGCCCGAAAAGTAAAAATGCTGTCGTGCTGCCATTCGCCTATGTGTGCAAAGCGGCTGCCTTTATGATTTTCGCGCACTGCCAGCGCTTTATCGCGCAGGTAATCGGGAAATTTTTTCGCTACAATGGCAATGTCGAACAGGCGATGCACCGGCTCTAAATCGGTATGCACTTTATGAATATCTGAAAAGGCTTTTGCCACCGCAATGGGTGGATTTTTGGAATAAGAAAACTGCACATGATTGTAAAAAGACGAATCGCGAAACACTACAAGTAAGTCTTCTGCCTGAAAAACATTTTCTTTGGAAAAATCTAAAAGCGTATCGAACGTGGTGGTTTTATGTTTGAAAAAATTGGCGTTGCTGTCGCATTGAATAAAGAAGCTGACCGATGCGTTGTTTTTGCAAAGGTCGCTTACGGTAATATCAATTTTCTTCACATCGCCATGTGCCATTTCCAACACTCCGTTGTTCAACATGTCTTCATACACATGCAGATGATTGCCCGGCAATTTGAAACAGCGATGAAATCTTTGTCCCGAAATTTTGTTGGTGCGGTGGTCCATGTGTGCCAGCACGTAGCGCACATCATCGAAACTCTGCAAATGATTCATCGCAAAACGAAAAACTGTTTTGCCATTGGCTTTCATAATGAGTTCATGAATGCCGTTGTTGTTGTCGCTGTCTTCCATGCGGTCGTCTGTTTGAATTGCCATGCCTAACTGCAAGGCATTCACTTTCAGCGTATCGTTTTGCAAACCGAAATATTTTCCTTTGCTTACTAAAGAAAGTTTTTTTGGCTCTGAAGTTTCATGAAAATTTTCGAGCGAATAAAACATCATCTGCTTGGGAACGGGCGGCAGATTATCAATAATAAACAGTCCGAAAAGTTTCGGATTCACGGGCGCTTCAGTAATGGTTTCGCGCATTTCGAAATGCAGATGTGGCGCTTGCGAGCCTCCTGTATTTCCCGATAGGGCAATGAGTTGTTGTTTTTTAACCGGAAATAAATCCGCGGGCAATACCGTATCTATTTCGTTTTGTTCCAGATGGTATTGAAGTTTTTTGACGAAAGCATTCAGTTCACTGTTGAATTGCTGTAAATGTCCGTAAACACTGGTGTATCCATTAGGGTGGTCTATGTATAATGCGTTTCCGTAGCCGCTGCCGGACACGCGGATGCGCGATATGAATCCTTTTTCAACGGCATACACTTTCATGCCCTCCTTGCCATCGGTGCGCAAATCTACTCCTGCATGAAAATGCGTGTTGCGTAATTCGCAAAAAGTGCCCGACAAGGTGAGCGGCACCGGAAGCGGAGGGGAAATTGAAGGATAACTCAAAGGAACAGTTTGCGCCATAGAGCGGCAAAAAATAACCACTAAAAAAAGGATGTATGCGGTTTTTTTCATTTTAAAAATTCGGACTCAACTGACGTTTATCTTTGTAGAAATCCTGAATGTATTGCACAGAACTTTCAATATCATCACACAGTTTGAAAAGTTCCAAATCTTCGGCATGAATATGCTGGTATTTATCGAGCATGGTGTCTTGCAGCCAGTCTAACATTCCTTTCCAGAAATCGCTGCCGTAAAGAATAATCGGAATTTTTTCAATCTTATGTGTCTGCACGAGCGTGAGCACTTCAAATGCTTCGTCCATAGTGCCGTAGCCACCGGGCATCATGATGAATGCCTGAGCGTATTTCACAAACATTACTTTTCGCACAAAGAAATATTGAAACGTGATGAGCTTATCGCTGTCAATAAACGGATTGTGAAACTGCTCCATCGGCAAATCAATATTCAACCCTACAGATTTTCCCCCGCCTTCAAATGCGCCTTTGTTGGCGGCTTCCATAACGCCCGGACCGCCACCGGTAATAATGCCGTAGCCTTCTTCGGTAAGGCGCTTAGCCAGTTTGGCGGTGGTTTCATAAAGCTCGGTGCCCGGCTCGGTGCGTGCCGAGCCGAAAATGGAAACACAAGGACCAATTTTATTCAGTTTTTCGAATCCTTCTACAAATTCGCTCATGATTTTAAAAATCATCCAGGAGGAAGCGGCTTTTAATTCTGTCCAGTCTTTTTGATGCATGAGTTGATTTTTAATGTTATAAGGTTATGAAGTTGAAATGAGCAAAAGTTGAAAACGACAGGCATTCAACTTTCGACAAATATAAACTGGTATGGCAAGCATAATATTATGTAATGTAGTTTAAAACCAAACATTCAAAAGTTAATAAGTGTTTTCAGGATGGCATCGCCTTAAAATTATTAGTGCAAACCCAAGAATCATTTTCTCTGAAAAAATTTCATTGCCCGAAGTTGCTTCCGGCATTTATTTTTCAAGAGTGATGACTCCCGAACAATCGGTATTGAATAAATAAATATTTGTGGAGTAATGATTAGGCAAACCGTTTAATATCTGCTTCTTCGTGCAACGGTTTTCCATCAAACAGGTGCGTTACTAATTGCTTGGCAAAATAAGGCGCCAACGAAACGGCTTTGGTGCCCAAGCCATTGAAAATTACCAATGACTCATGTTGCGGATGTTTGCCAAGCAATGGTCTGCGGTCAATTACGGTAGGACGGATACCACTGCTATGCGACACCATTTCAAAATCTGTTTTCAATGCCTTTTTCAACCGCTCAGTTAAAAGTGTTTTTTCATTTTCATCGGGAGCATCGTTCTCAAATTCAAGTTGATAATTAGAGCCAACCCAGAATAAATCATTTTCTACCGGAACAATAAACACATCGTGCTTCACTATTTGTTGTCGGGGAAAACCGGGAATGCGCACCAACAGCACTTCGCCTTTATTCGGAACCAAAGGCAAATAATTAAACCACGGATTTTTCTTTGCCAAATGACCTTCACAAAACACGATATATTTTGCTTTCAGATTTTTGTATTGCACGTCTTCAGCAGTAAATTGTAATTCATTGTAATCGAAATATTCATCGGTGATGAGTTGTTGCTGCGCTAATATTTTTCTGTAGCTTTTTACTAAAAGAGCACAGTCTAACTGCCAAACAGGTTCAATTTTTACCCCGCCCCGAACATTGTTTAATACATCATCTCTCAACTCATTTTTTTCGAGTTTGGCAACTTGAATATCGAATGCCTGATGTCCTACTTTGTTATCGAAATAATTTTCGCTTTCAGCATTGGGAAAATATTTATCAAGACTTTTTTGGTAAAATATTTTCGCTTGCAGCAAACTTTCCATAGCTGCATAATGCTCTAAGGCAAAAGCCGTGAGCTCATCTGCAAGCCAACTTTTCACAAATCTTTTTCCTGTGAGAGGATTCAGAATACCCGATGAAACTAACGATGCACTGTGAGGGTCGTATTTATCAATGATGTGAAAAGTTTTACCTGCCTGTTGCAGAAAATAAGAAAACCAAATGCCGGCAAGCCCTTGCCCTACTATGATGCAGTCTATTGTTTTTTCCTGAAGTAGTAATTGACTCATATCGCGTATTGAACACAATAGTAAAGAGAATTTTATTTCTGTAAATGTTAAAATTGATAATAAATACCATCTTGGCGATGCGATAATTTATATAGCAGGATTCAAATTGCAACTTAGTTTTGTTAAAGACCAAGGAATTCGTTGATAAATTTATTTTTCAGTTCATATCGCATAAATATATGGCGAACCACAGAGCCATAAATATTGCCGACTTCAGCAAACTGTTGAAGAAAATAAAGAATTAAAAATCTTGGTTTTTACCAACTATCGTTTTTGTTGCCCGTTGCAACTTTGCATCGTCAACAAAAACAAAAAAATTATGAAAACAAAAAACATTTTAAGTTTCGCTTCAAGCGGGTTTATTTTACTTTCAGCATTCAGTCTTTTATCGATAAGCCTTATGGCATTTAAAAGCCCACAATCGGTTATGGATTTGGTGGCTGTTGAACTCAACAATACCGATGCCTACAGCTCCATAAGAGGGGTGTATGGCGGTGTTGGTTTAACGCTGTTTATCAGCCTCATTTATCTGATGATTCAAGACAAAAGAAAAGGATTGGTGCTTTTGACTATCCTATGGGGGCTTTATGCTTTATCCAGAATCATGACCATTTTTATGGAAGGCAATTTGGGTGATTTCGGAATACAATGGCTGATTATTGAAACCATATTTTTTGCCATAGCTGCAGGTCTGTTATTTTTTAACCGCAGCAAAGCAGCAACAACATTTTAAGCCATGAACAGCGTAAATAAAGAACAGTTGCTAAATGTTTTGGAAAGCAGAGTAGAGCAACATATTCAAGAAGCAGTGAGCGTGTTTCAAAATTTGAATGCGCAGGAATTGCTGAAAGCTGCGCCCGATGGAGGCTGGAGCATTGCACAATGCCTGTGGCATCTCAATTCTTACAGCGAATATTACCTGCCCGAAATTAAGAAGGCACTTGGCAATTACAGGACCAATTCGATTGGAACGGATTTCAAAAGCGGGTGGCTCGGAAATTATTTTACCAATATGATGGAACCGAAACCCGGCTTTATGAAAATGAAAGCGTTTAAAAATCATGTGCCTCCTATTGATTTGGATGCGCATGCGGTGGTAGCTGCTTTCATTCAGCATCAGGAAGAATTGTTGCCATTGCTTCAAACTGCACGACAGGCAGATTTGAATAAAATTCGTATCCCAATTTCTATTTCAAAATGGATACAACTCAAATTGGGCGATGTGTTTCAGTTTCTTATTGCTCACGATGCGCGGCATTTGGCTCAGGCAAAGAAGCATTTATCGGTGGCTGTATAAAATAATAATCATTATTCATGATGCCACAGATTTCAGTTTCGGAGAATTTAGATTTATTGCGAAGATTCAACTTATTTTTGCCGCATAATATTTATATGTCATCCGAGCCGCAGCTTTTATCTCTTGTTCCGCAGTCAGTTACCGCTTTTGAAAAAGCATACAAAGACCTGTATCCGCTGCTATATACTTTAGCCTGGCGCATTTTGAAACAACATGAAAATTGCGAAGAGGTGATTCACGATGTGTTTACCAAATTATGGAACGAGCGCGATTCCATTTCGCTGAACACCTCTTTGAAATCGTATCTCTCGCGCTCGGTCATTAATGCTTCTATCAATTTTTCCAAAAGGCAAAACAACTTGCAACTGCATCATCAACGTATTTTAAATGAATCTGACGAAGCTGTTTTTAATGATGAAATAGAAAGAGCCGAATGTGTGGCGTTGGTGCGCAATGAAATAGCCAAATTACCCGAGCAATGCAGAAAGGTTTTTGAAATGAGCCGCTACGAAGAAATGCCTCATAAGGAAATTGCCGACCAACTGAATATTTCGGTAAAAACCGTGCAAGCGCATATTGGTTTGGCTTTGAAAACGCTCAAGGAAAAACTATCAGAAACAAATTTTTAAGTATTGATTATAATTAGTTTATACAATTTTTTAAAAAATTTCCTCCTTTAACTAGGTGTTCCCGCAAAGTTGTTTGTCATATAGTTGAAACCCGATGAAAAACATTCCCGAACATATCATCAACGAACTTATTCCGCTAATACTGTCGGGTGAAGCCACTGCCGAAGAACAACAACAATTGGAAGCGTGGTTGGCAGCAAGCAATGAAAACCGCGAGTATATCGAGCAGATGCAGGAGACATGGAACTTAGCCGATAACATGCCTTTGCCCAATGCCGAAGCCTCCTGGAACAAGTTACAGCCGAAACTTGCCAAAGGCGGCAATCAAAATGGTTTGCGTTGGTATGCTATGGCGGCAATGCTTACCCTGTTGTTGGGTGCGAGTTATGTTTTTATGTATAAAATGCCTTTTGCAGAAGCACAGTATTTTACCCTGAAAGCTGAAACACAAGACACCTTGCTTTTAGCCGATGGCTCTGTAGTTTATCTGAATGCGCAAGCGGAAATAAGCTATCCTGAAGCGTTCAAAGGCAATACCCGAAGTATTATTTTGAATAGCGGAGAAGCGTTTTTTGAAATTGAAAAAAATCAGAACAAGCCTTTTATCATTCAAGCGGGTAATACTGAAATAAAAGTGCTGGGCACTTCTTTCAATACTAAGGTAACGGGCGACAGCGTGGAAGTAATCGTGAACACCGGCAAAGTTTCGGTAACAGTAAATGATGAAGCAGTGATTTTAACGGTAGGCATGAAAGCCGTGTATGAAACGGAAAATCAAAAACTGAAATCGGCAACAAACAACGATGCCAACTATTTGGCATGGAAAAACAAAGTGTTGGAATTTGAGAATGCGCCTGTTACAGAGGTGTTGTCAAAAGTGGCAGCATTGTATGGAATAGTAGTGATGTATGATGCGCAGCAACTGTCAGAAAAAAGACTCACAGGCAGATTCAAAATGAATAGCCTCGAGCAGTTAATGGAAGTAATAGCCCTGAGTGCCGACTTAAAAGTGTCGAAACAAAACGAGCAGTATATTATTTCAGCAACAGAACTATAATACAGAAAATTGAACCTTTCGGCTAAGGCAATTTTCAGAATAAATAATCTCAGAAATAGGTCATATTAAGCATGTCGAACTATGATTACTGTTAAAGCAAATAGCTTCAACAGGCTCAGCACGTATATAAAAAATTGACTGAGATTTTTGAAGAAAGTAAACAAACAAAAATTTAAAAAATAAAAAATCATGAATGCCTTGAAAAACAGGTTGTGGACATATTTTGCTCTTTTGCTGCTGATAGCTTCAAGCGCCAGCGCACAAACAAAAGAAGGCATCAAAATAACGGTGAGTTTCAGAGATGCTGCGCTTGCTGATGCGCTGCGAGAAATTGAAAAGCAATCGGGCTTATATTTTTCTTACGACCCGGCTTTGGTTTCGCAAGCACGCAAAGTAAATTATAAAACTGAAGAGGCACTGTTGCAAGATGTTTTGAAAACCATTTTGTCGCCTTTCGGACTTTCGTTTAAAATTATTGGCGAGCAAGTAATTATTCAAAAAGCCGATGTTATTAAACGATTCAATTTAAGCGGCTCTATTAAAGATGCATCGAATGGTGAAACTTTGGCAGGCGCGGTAGTAGTAATTGATGAATTGCCCGGCACGGGCGTGAGCGCCAACAGCTATGGCTACTATGCATTGCCTTTGTTTGAAGGCGTTTACACTGTAAGCGTTTCGTTTGTCGGCTACCAAACCATTAAGCGCAGGCTCGATTTGTCTTCCGATGTGGTGTGGAATATTGACCTGCAACCTTCGAGTACTGTTTTGCAAGAAGTGGTGGTGAGCAAAGAAAAAATGAATCGTCATGTAACCAACAGCACCACCGCTGCAGATGTGCTTACCATTGCTGAAATAAAAAACATTCCCATGATTTTTGGCGAAAGCGATGTGCTGAAAACCATTCAGTTGTTGCCGGGCGTGAAAGGTGCGGGCGAAGGCGGTTCAGGCTTTTATGTGCGGGGCGGCAATGCCGATGAGAATTTGATTTTGTTAGATGAAGCCGTAGTGTATAATCCCTCGCATGTGTTTGGTTTTTTCTCGGTATTCAATTCCGATGCGCTGAAAGAGGTAACGCTCTACAAAGGCGGCATTCCGGCTGAGTATGGCGGTAGGCTTTCTTCGGTGCTCGATGTGAAAATGAAAGACGGCAACATGAAAGATTATGAAATTAACGGAGGCTTGGGTTTGATTGCTTCGCGCCTAAGTGTAGAAGGTCCTATTGTGAAAGACAAAGGCTCATTCATGGTGTCGGGCAGAAGAACTTATGCCGATATGTTTTTGAAAATGTCGAGCAATCCCGATACCCGCAAAACCAAACTTTTTTTCTACGACCTCAACACCAAAGCCAATTATATTTTAGGCAAGAAAGACCGTTTGTTTGTGAGTGGTTACTTTGGCAGAGATGTATTTGATTTTCGAAATGAAGGCGGCATCAACTGGGGCAATGCCACGGGCACTGTTCGCTGGAATCACATATACAACAATCGTGTTTTTTCCAACACCACTTTCGTTGTTTCCGATTTCGATTTCAGGTTTTATGTGAAAGACCAATCGAGAAAATATTCGCTCATTACAGGCATCAGAGAATACAGTTTGAAAAAAGACATCAGCTTTTTTCACTCATCCAATCACGATATAAAAATGGGATTTGCTTCGAGCTATTTGCAATTTGTTCCGGGAAAATTTAAAGGCGATTTCGGAATTATAATTCCTGATAGTTTAACCAATTATGAAAAACGCCATGCGTGGGAAAATGCCATATATGCCCGGCACGATGCCCGCCTTACCGAAAAAATTACTATCAATTATGGCTTGCGTTTAGTATCGTTCAGCCTTGTTGGTCCGGGCACTTACCGCACTTTCGATGGTGAAGGCAAAATTACTTCCGAAGAAAAAACAGCAAAAGGCGAATTTGTAAAAACTTATTTCAATGCCGAGCCCAGAGTAATTATTGGATATGCTTTTACAGAATTGCACGCACTGAAAGCCGCTTATAACCGCACCACTCAAAACATACATTTGTTGTCGAATTCCACCGCATCGTTGCCTATGGATGTATGGATTCCGAGCAGTAAGCAAGTGAAGCAATCGTTGTGCGACCATGTATCGTTGGGATATTATGCTTCATTGTTCGAATCGAAATATGAGTTTACCCTCGAAGGCTATTACAAGCACATGCTCAATCAAATTGATTACAAAAACAACGCGCAAATTTTTCTGCAAGGCATTACTGAAGACCAATTGGCTTTCGGCACCGGGCGCGCTTATGGCGCTGAAGTTTTGCTGCGCAGAAAAGTGGGAAAGTTTACCGGTTGGGTTTCATACACACTGGCACGCACCGAGCGCAGGTTTGATGTAATTAATCGTGGCGACTGGTTTCCTGCTAAGCAAGACCGCACCCACGACCTCACTTTGGTTTTCAATATGCAGTTGAATAAGCGTTTGTCGCTGGCAGTAAACTGGGTGTATTTTACCGGCAATGCCATTACTTTTCCAACGGGAAAATATACTTTGGGTGAGGAGGTGTATTACTACTATTCAGAGCGCAACGGCTTTCGTATGCCCGCCTATCATCGTATGGATTTCGGTTTGAATTATTACAAGGTAGTAAACGAAAGATTTGAGCATGGTTTCAACTTTTCGATATACAATTTATATAGCCGTCAAAACCCATTTTTCTTAGGAACCGTTACCGAAGGAACCGACCAGCAAGCAAAAACAAAAGTGATGCAATACAGCTTGTTTCCTTTCATCCCTTCCATTACTTACAACTTTAAAATTTTAGCAAAAAAGAAAACCGCATAAACGTATGAAAGCAGTTTATAAAAATATAGTTGACAGTTGGCAGTTGATAAAGAGCAAAAAATTTTCATCCCCTTGTCCCTTGTCCTTTGTCACTTTTTTACTCTTAATCTTTTCTTCCTGCGAAAAAGAAATTCGATTTCCGGTGAAAGAAAAAGACAAGCGCATAGTAATTGAAGCCGAACTTGGCACACTACCCGGCTCTACGTATGTGCGCCTGAGCGAAACCATCAATATCTATGAAAATCAGTTTCCTAAACTTTCAGGAGCAGTTATCACCATTGCAGATGAAGAAGGAAATATTACGTTGCTCAACGAATCGCAAACGGGCTATTACACCCACCCAACTTTTGCAGGCATTCCGCAGAAAAAATATATTGTGAATGTGATGTATAAAGGCGAAAATTATAAAGCCGAATCGCGTGTGGCTTCTGGAGGTTTTATTGAAGAGCTTGAAGTGTTTGGAGAAGAATGGGGCGAAGTGAATATTGTGGCGCTTATAAACGATAACCCCAACGAGGCTAATTATTATTTGATGCGTGTGTTTATCAATGAAAATTTGGTGAGCATGAAAGTGCCCTTTGACGATACGGAACTCGACTTTAATGAATATTGGATGACTGCTGCACTGAACGAAAGCACTTATGTTTTTCCGGGCGATTCTATTACGGTTCAGTTGCTCAACATCAACAAAGAAATGTATGATTTCTACGTGCAGTTGTTCAGCGTTTCGATGCCCGAATACAGCGGATTTTTTCAGTTGACTGCGCCCGACAATCCGGTATCGAATATCAACAACAAGGCGCTGGGCTATTTCAGCGCACACACCATTGACCAAAAAACTTATGTGATTCCTTAATTTTTAAACCATAAAATTTTCTAAAAATGAAAAAAGCAATTATCCTTTTCGGGATAGTGGTGAGCCAGGCTCATGCCCAACCCGTAATTAATTCAAGCGATGTAACACCAGTTGCAGGCGAAATTTTTAAAACCGTAAACTTCTATGATGAAAGCGACCCCGGCAATAATGGCGCTAATGTAACCTGGGATTTTTCAGGCATACAAGCTACTGAAGACGACACGCTGATGATGCGTGCCGTTACGCCACAATCTACCGGCATTAGCAGTTCGTTTCCGGGAGCTACCGTTGCCATTGCCGACCCTGACGATTATTATTATTTTCTGAAAGCTGAAAACAACAAACTCATTGAAATGGGCACAGGCGAAAGCAGTGACGTAATGCCTTTGAGCGATACTAAAGAGTTGTTGCGTTTCCCGTTAACCTTCGGCACTACATTTACCGACACTTACAGTGGCAGTGCAGGCGATTTATTATTCAGCGTTGACATTGATGGAAAAGTAACGGTTACTGCCGATGCTTACGGAACATTGATTACTCCATCGGGCACTTTTAATAATGTGTTGCGCATCGTAACTATTGATTCATCTACCACCATTTTCAGTGGCTTTGGATTTACCGACACTACTTCAGAAGTAACCACTTCTTATGTGTGGTATCAGGCTGGTGAACATTGGCCTCTTTTGTCTATCAATATTTTTGAAGATGATATGGGCAACTATTTCAACGGCTTCTTTTTGTACAAAGAAGCGCCTTCGGCCATTTTCGATAAGCAACGTGCTTTGCAGTTAAATGCTTATCCTAATCCATTCACCGAAAAAATAAGCCTTGAAGGTTTTGATGCCAAAAACAACGAAAAAATTCAAGCTCAATTCATCACGCTCGATGGCAAAGTGGTGAAACAAATGGAATTGCCAGCTTCGGCACAATTGCAAATCAATGTAGCAGACCTGCCCGCAGGCAGTTACATTGTTCAGGCGCAGCAAGGCGATAAACGTTATGTGAATAGATTGGTGAAAATGTAGTTCAGTATTGAGGTTCAAAAGTTATAAGGTTGAAAAGTTGATTCAACCTTATAACTTTCTTTTAAAAAACAATTAAACAAACAACCATGCAAAAATTTTTTCTTTCTTTTTGTCTGCTCGTCATTCTAATTATAGTAGGCGGATATTTTTATGTGAGTGCTACTTGGAGGGTGAGCTATGATGCCGATTTTTCTGCAAGTGAAATAGTCATTAAGCCTGATGCCGAACTGTTGAAGCGCGGAAAATATTTAGTGTATGGTCCTGCTCATTGTTCCGATTGTCATACACCCATGAGTCAGCGAAGCCTTCTCGAAGCAGGCGAAGAGTTGCCGCTCATAGGCGGGTTTGAGTGGGAGCTTCCTATAGGCAATGTTTATGCGCCCAATATTACTCCATGTAGTGAAACGGGAATAGGGAAAATGAGCGATGGACAATTGTATCGGATGCTGAGACACAACATTAAGCTTGACGGCACCACTACCATTGAGTTTATGCCCTTTGCCAATCTGAGCGATTATGATATAAAAGCCATTATTGCATTTATTAAAAGTCAGCCTCCGGTGAAGCATGAAGTTCCTTCAAATGATTTCAATTTTATGGGAAAAGCGGTAATGAAATTTCTGATAAAACCAACACTTCCTAACGGCACACCTCCTGCATTTGTCGCCAAAGACACCACCGTAGAGTATGGTCAATATCTTGCTGCAAGTGTAGCCAATTGCAGAGGCTGCCATACGGCACGCGATTTGAAAACAGGTGCGTTCATCGGTCCTGAATATGCCGGAGGTATGCACTTCGAGCCATCAAAAGAAACGCAGGGCTGGGATTTCATAACGCCCAACCTAACCCCCGCGCCAAACACCGGCAGAATGACCCATTGGACTGAAGAACAATTTGTGGCAAGGTTCAAAGCCGGGCGCGTTTATCCGGCATCGCCCATGCCCTGGGCATCGTTCAAAATGCTTGATGATGATGATTTGAAAGCGTTATATAAATTTTTCCAATCGTTAAAGCCGGTAGAAAATCAAACAGCAGGAAAAATGACACCTCCGGAAAATATTTAGCAGGGTTGAAAAACACTTATTAATTTCAACAAACTATCTCTTTAAAATCAACAATCCATCTTTACCATCATTCAAAACATGTAATTTCACCATATTATTGGTAGTAGCGGACGCCCCTACCAGTAGGGGCTAGTTTTCTATTCTTTCAATTTCCAAATCTTTTTGTTTCAATTGTTCAATCGATTTAACTGAATTTGTTCCGACAAGTAGGAACGAATTTTCTTCAGGTTGCAATAATTCCCAATTTCCATCGTCATCATAAATTCTATCACGTTGATTCATTGGCTCCATATTATCTAGTACTTTCAAAAGTTCTTTCAATTTAATTTTAGAAGGTTTGTCTGTAAATCTCTGCCAAGTCAATTTTGAATCCGGGAATTCAGAATCAATCGCTTCGAGTGTTAACTTGAGAATGTCGTCTGGTGTATCGTCCAAGTATTGTTTGAATACATTAAAATCTCCCAATTTGTGGTTGGTTCGTGCAAGCTCTTTACTCTTCAAAAAGATTTTAGGTTGACTTTCTAAAAATTGATTCAAGAGTGCTTGTCTCTTGCTCACATTGATGTCTGCATTCTTGTGCTTCTCAATGATCTCGAATCGCTCTCCTTCAAAATTTGAATAGTTCGTTTCGAAGTCTCGTTTGAAAGTCTCTGAGATGAGATTTTCAATAATATATTGACGTTGCTGTGGCCAATTTTCGTTTCTGGGTTGGCTTGGAAGTTCTGGGTAAATTAATATTGGGAAGTGAATCTTGACAAAGTGTTCATAGTCGGCATGAAAGAATTGCTTGAAAAAGTCAAGTTCTGATTTATTCTTCGTTTTCTTCTTGAATAGATTGAACATCACTGTTTTTAAATTAGTCCCAACTAACTTATATACCCACCTTTATGAAACACATACTTCCAAATTGGCAGTATATGTCCACTTTTTGGTATCTTTTATTTTCTAAAGTAATATTAGTGAAAATATTTACAACTTGAGTTCATGTTTTGGAAATCCCGAACAGCGGTTTTTTCTTTCCACTCTTACCAAAACTTATGATAATCAATTATTTTCCAAACCTATTAAACAGTAACTTCATTCCGAAAAAAACTACAAATGAAAGTTGGAGTATCGTATAAGCAACATCCTGTGCAGGGCAACTATGATGTAATAGTAATTGGTTCGGGCATGGGTGGTTTGGCTACTGCCGCCATACTTGCCAAAGAAGGCAAAAAAGTTTTAGTGTTGGAAAAACATTATACTGCCGGTGGGTTTACGCATACATTTAAACGTAACGATTATGAATGGGACATAGGCATTCACTACATAGGCGCTATGGACAGCAGCAAGCGAAGTTTGAGGCAGTTGTTCGACTACATAACCGATGGCAAACTGCAATGGGCAGACATGGGCGAAGTGTATGACCGGGTGGTGTTTGGCGACAAAGAATACCAATTTATAAAAGGCACCGAAAACTGGATTCGACAAATGAAAGAATATTTTCCTGCTCCTGAAGACATGAAAGCCATTGACCTCTATGTAGCGCGCGTGAAGCAATTGAACAAAGTTTCAAAACTTTATTACGGAGAAAAAGTTTTAGGCACAGCGCCCCGATTATTGTTGGGTGGGTGGTTGCGAAAAGCATTTTTAAAACATGCTTCTAAAACTACGCTCGAAGTGCTGAGAGAAATCACCAACAATGAAAAATTGATTGGCGTGCTTGCGGCACAATATGGCGATTATGGTTTGCCTCCATCGAAAAGCAGTTTTGCCATTCATGCTATGGTGGCTTTTCATTATTTCAACGGAGGTTTTTATCCGGTGGGCGGTGCCGGACAAATTGCCACATTCATAGAGCCGGTGATAGAAAAGGCAGGAGGCAAAATTTATATCAGTGCGGCAGTTTCAAATATTATTGTCAAAGACAACAAAGCCATAGGCGTAAAAATGGCTGACGGAAAAGAAATTTTCGCGCCCCTTGTAGTGAGCAACGCAGGATTTGTGAATACCTTTTCAAAACTGCTTCCTGAAGAATTAATTCGTAAGCACGGCTATTTCGAAAAAATGAAAATGACAGAACCTTCGGCTTCACATATCAGTTTATACATTGGCTTGAAACATACTGCCGAAGCATTAAATCTGCCTAAATCGAACTTTTGGGTTTACCCTGACAACTACGACCATGATGCCAATATGAGCAACTACCTGAAATCGCCCGATACTGCACCTTTGCCGGTAGCTTATATTTCTTTTCCTGCTGCCAAAGACCCCGATTTTTTGAACCGTTTTCCGGGCAGAGCCACCATAGAAGTCATAGGGTTTGCGCCTTACGATTGGTTTAAAAAATGGGAAGGCACTAAATGGAATAAACGGGGAGAAGATTATGTAGCCATGAAAGAAAAAATGTCGCAACAACTTTTGGAACAACTCTACCGTTTTGTTCCTCAGGTAAAAGGCAAGATTGACCATTATGAATTATCATCGCCACTTTCCACTGCCAATTTTGTGAATTATGAACAGGGAGAAATTTATGGGCTATCGCATACACCCGCACGATTCAAATTAGATTTTCTCCGACCGGCAACGCCCATCAAAAATCTTTTTCTTACTGGACAGGATATAACCACCTGCGGCATTGGTGGCGCATTGTGGGCATCGGTGCTCACAACTTCGGCTATTCTGAAAAAAAATATGTCGGCAAAATTGGTGAAGAAGAAGGATGATTAATAGAGTATCTAAAAAATGCTGTTATTTTTTCTAAACTCTTTTCATTCATTCATGTTCACTTTCCACACGGTGCTGTTTTTTGATTAAATTGCAACCCCTATGGAATCGCCAGAAAAAAAGTATAATTTTCTCCAACCTATATTGTTTGCATTGATACTTGCCATTGGTATGCAACTGGGTTTTAAACTCAGAGAAACCACTTGGAACAAGCGTCCGATTGCTTCAGATAAAACATTCAGCAAATTAGATGAGATACTTAATCTGGTGCATGTAAAATATGTTGACAGCGTTGATGCCAAACAGGTATTGGAACAAGCGCTCGACCGCTTTTTGATTGACCTCGACCCGCATTCATTTTACATTTCGAATACCGATTTAAAATCGGTGAAAGAATCGCTCGAAGGGAAGTTTGAAGGTATAGGTATTGAGTTTTATATAGTGAAAGATACTATAGTAGTAGTTACTCCGATTTCGGGCGGACCCTCTGAAGCATTAGGCATTCTTTCAGGAGATAAAATTATTATGATAGACGACACGGTGGTGGCGGGCACAGGCATTACCAACAACGATGTCATGAAAAAACTCAAGGGCGATAAAGGCTCGAAAGTAAAAGTGAGTATTCAGCGCAACGGTCAAAAAGATTTGGTGGATTTCGCCATAGTGCGCGATAAAATTCCGCTCTATAGTGTGGATGTGGGATATATGGTAGATTCCATAACAGGCTATATAAAAATCAGCCGTTTTGCCGAAAGCACTCACGAAGAATTCAGAGTGCAGTTAAACAAACTGCTCGATATGAAAATGAAAAGTTTGATAATTGATTTGCGTCAGAATCCGGGGGGTTATTTATCTGCCGCTACTTCTATCGCAGATGAATTGTTGGGCGAAGATAAGCTGATTGTTTACACAGAAGGAAAAGCATACAAACGCAACGAGTATAAAGCCAAACATCCGGGAAAATTTGAAAAAGGAAATCTGGTTTTACTCATTGACGAAGGGTCGGCATCAGCAAGCGAAATTTTGGCGGGCGCTATTCAGGATTGGGACAGAGGAGTTGTGGTGGGCAGGCGTTCTTTCGGCAAAGGATTAGTGCAGGAGCAATACGAACTGAAAGATGGTTCTGCGCTTCGGCTAACGGTGGCTCGATATTTTACACCATCGGGCAGAAGCATTCAGAAACCCTATGACACCGGCAGCAGCGCTTATTACAGCGAAGCCTTTTCCAGATTCGATGAAGACGAATCTCCCGAAGAACATTCGTTCAGCAAGGTAGATACACTCAATAAATTTTTCACCGCAGCCAAACGCCCTGTTTTTGGTGGAGGCGGCATTATTCCCGATGTGTTCGTTACTGTAGATACCTCCCTCGATATCAGATACTACTTTATGGTGCGGAGTCTTATTCCGGAGTTTTCCTATCGTTTCTATTCCGACAATCAGGGCTTACTGCTGAACTATAAAGAGTCGGAATATTTCAGACAAAATTTTGTGGTATCCGACCAGATATATAATCGTTTTCTGGAGTATGCTTTTGCCGAAGGCTTAAAAAATAATGAAGCGGAACTTGCCAAAATTAAAGACAAAATCAAAATAGTTATCAAAGCATATCTGGCACGCCAAATGTGGAAGGCAGACGGTTTTTATCCGGTAATAAATTCAATTGATGAAGGCTTTTTACAAGCGCACGAAATAGTTCAGAATCCGGCTTTATACATTAAGCCTCCGGTGGCGGAGTAATAATAATAGAAGTGGAAAAATTCTTGCCCCTAATGCTTCTCTCTGAAAACTAATCGCAAAGGCACACCGGTAAACTTAAATGTTTCGCGCATACGATTTTCGATATAGTTGCGATAAGCTTCGCGAATGTATTTCGGGAAATTTGTGAAGAAAACAAATGTAGGCGACCGGGTTGGTAATTGAGTTACGTAATTTATTTTTACATACTTTCCTTTTACTGCCGGAGGCGGATATTTTTCAATAGCTTCTCTTAAAAATTCATTAAGCTTCGAAGTAGCAATACGCTGTTGGCGCAACTCATGCACTTCCAAAGCCGATTCAATCACTTTTAGTATTCTTTGTTTTTCGAGTGCCGAAATAAATATGATGGGCACATCGGTAAATGGCGCTATTCTGTGCAAAATAGATTCGGTGAAATCTTTCATTGTATTGCTCGATTTGTTCTCCACCAAATCCCATTTGTTGACTACCAAAACAATTCCTTTTCTTTTACTTTCAGCCAACCGGAAAATCGAAAGGTCCTGACCTTCTACACCAGCTTGTGCATCAATCATAATCACACACACATCGGCTTCGTCAACAGCATTGATGGCGCGAATGGTAGAATAGAATTCAAGGTTTTCTTTTACTTTTTCTTTCTTGCGAAGTCCGGCAGTATCAATGAGCAACAATTCTTTTTGAAACAAATTATAACGGGTATGTATCGAATCGCGGGTAGTGCCGGCAATATCGGTTACGATGTTGCGCTCTTTTCCTACGAGAGCATTCAGCAATGAAGATTTTCCCACATTGGGCTGCCCGACAATGGCAATTTTAGGAATACTGTTTTCTTCATTTTCCTCTTCTTTTTCGGCAGGAATTTTTTCTGCAATGGCATCGAGCAATTCGCCTGTTTCGCTACCGCTCATGGCAGAAATGGTAAACATGCGCTCTATACCCAAACCATAAAATTCAGAAGCATCATACATGCGCTTGGTATTGTCCACCTTGTTCACCACAAGTATCACATCGCGATTAGAGCGCCTGAGCGTATCAGCCATGCTCTCGTCTAACGGAGTTATTCCGGTAGTAACATCCACTATAAACAATACCAAATCGCTTTCCTCTACTGCAATTTGCACTTGCCTTCTGATGGCAGATTCAAAAACATCTTGAGAATCGGGTACAAAACCACCGGTATCTATCAAATTGAAATCTTTGCCGTTCCAGTAGCCGGTTCCATAATGGCGGTCGCGGGTAACTCCGCTGATATCATCTACAATGGCTTTGCGCTCGCCCACTAAACGATTGAACAATGTTGATTTGCCCACATTGGGTCTTCCTACTATAGCAATGGTAAAACTCACTTTATTATATTGATTGTAATGATTAAAAAGAAACTGTTTTGAGTATCAATTTCAGTGTAATATTCCGACTATTCTGTCAGAAATTTTCTTAATGACTCAAAAACACCTGAAAAATATGGAAGCATATCACCCAAAAAGTCGAAAGTATCGGGCGCTAAACGAGCCACATACAGGTATGATTTTGAAGATAATTTCATTTCTTCAGTAAGCACATGCATTTCGTTGAAAAACCAAATGATGACACTAAACACCACCGATAACACCAAACACCACAACAAAGCCCCCAACAACTTATTGAAAAATCCTAAGTATAATTCCTGCGCAATTTTTTCAATTAATCTGCTTACAAACCTGATGATTAATATAGTTCCGATGAGCAGCAGTATCAGAGAAATAAAAGGAAGCAGATGGGTTTGCCAGCCAAAGGTTTCGCGCAAAAAAACAGATGTGTCATGACTGAGTTTTACCGATACCAAAATGCCAATAAACAGTGCAGCTACGCCAAACAAGGTTTCAATAATTCCTTTTTTGAAACCCTGCCAGATGCCAATACACAAAAAAACAATATATACAATGTCTATTGCCATAATGCTTATGCTGAAAGGAGCTGTTTAACGACTTCAGAAATACTTTTATTATCGGCTTTTCCGGCAAGTGCTTTGGATGCTGCGCCCATTACTTTTCCCATATCCTTGGCTTCTTTAGCTCCGGTTTCCGCTATTATTTTTTTCAAAGCATCTGTAAGCTCTTCGGTGCTCATTTGTTCTGGCAGAAATTTTTCTATCACAACTATTTCTTCCCGCTCCTTTTCAGCTAAATCTGCTCTTTGCTGCTCTTCGTAAATAGCCAACGAGTCTTTCCGTTGCTTCACTAATTTATTGAGCATTTGTATTTCCTGAGCTTCAGAAAGCTCTTTAGTGGCTCCTTTTTCGGTCTGCGCCAACAAGATTGCAGACTTAATGGCGCGCAATGCCCTGAGAGCAGCTTGGTCTTTTGCAACCATAGCATTTTTCATAGCATCCATTATTTTTTTTTCAAGACTCATAACGCATATTTTTTGCAAAGTTAGAAGAATAGAAGTTCATGGCGAGAAATGTCATGTTTTGCCAGTGCACATGCTTATGTTTCAGTGTAGCACAAGTTTCGCAGGTTCGGTTCATTTGGAAAAATCGGTCATTTTACTGTCAGATATTATGATGGTTGCAATGAAAACTTTCATGCAATCGTTAACACAGCCATAACGTGCCGAAGTAAATACTTTCGCGATTGTTTTGAGAATTAACCATTAATTACAATTTTTGTGTCCACTTGTCGAAAAGGCACAGTTTGGTTGCTGCCGAAAAAATAGAAGGAAAGCAACCGAAAAGCCGGGGCGGAAGTTTGGAGAGATGCAGGAGTGGTTGAACTGGCACGCCTGGAAAGTGTGTAGGCGGGAAACCGTCTCGAGGGTTCGAATCCCTCTCTCTCCGCATTATTTAATGTAAGTTTGCGGGCTATATTTTTTGAAATTTTTAAATCTGATAATCTTAAACCCTTTAAAAACCATAAATCAAAAAACGATATGAAAAAGTATGCTCTTCTGGCAATTTCCTTAATTCCTGCCATCACAGCCTTTGCACAAGAAGCCGAAGCTCCCAGAGAAAAAGGTCATGAACTCATCAAACGCTACTTTATAGAGGGCGGTGCCGAATTCATGAGTTTGGTATTAATTGCCCTCATTCTTGGTTTGGCAATTGCTATCGAAAGAATCATTTCTTTAGGTTTGGCTACTACCAATTCAAAAAAATTCCTTGCTTCTATCGAAAACGAACTTTCCAAAGGCAATGTTGAAGGCGCAAAAAATCTTTGCAAAGCCAATCGCAGCCCTATAGCAAGCATTTGCTTTCAAGGACTTTCCCGCGTGAAAGAAGGCGTGGACATTGTCGAAAAATCTATCGTTTCTTATGGCTCTGTTCAAATGGGCTTGTTGGAAAGAGGTTTGTCATGGCTTTCGCTGTTTATTGCTTTAGCTCCTATGTTAGGTTTCATGGGAACAGTAATAGGTATGATTGAGGCTTTCGATGCCATTGCCGCAGCAGGCGATGTATCTCCTTCGCTTGTAGCAGGCGGTATTAAAGTGGCACTTTTAACCACTGTATTCGGTCTTATCGTTGCCATTATTCTTCAGATTTTTTACAATTATATTGTATCCAGAGTAGATAGCATTGTAAACGATATGGAAGATTCATCCATCACGTTTATGGATATGGTGGTGAAATACAATATTGCTTCTAAGTAAACCTTAAAAAAGTTCAGAATATGGATAACAAACTCATGTATGTTATTTACCCCGTGGTTATCGGGCTTGTAATAGCATCGTTAATATACCCGGTTAATGTAGGGCTGCCTTTAACATACACATTGTTCGCAATAGCAGCAATTGCTGCTGTGTTGTTTCCGGTGAAGTATATGGCTCAAAATATTAAAGAAGCCAAAGGCGCCTTTGTAGGAGTAGGTTTTTTGGTGGCTGTTTTTTTAGTAAGCTACCTGTTGGCTCCTGCCGATTTTCATTTTCCCGGAATTGAAAATTACGTATCTGGACCCAACACCGTTAAATTAGTCGGAACCGGATTAAATGCTTTCGGATTATTACTCGGCATCGGCATTATTTCGTTGGTGTATTTTGAAGTAATGAAATTGGTTAAATAACAACTTCGCATCATGGCAAGAAATAAAAGAGGAGTGCCCGAAACCAATGCCAGTTCCATGGCAGATATTGCGTTTTTGTTGCTCATATTTTTTCTCGTAACTACCACCATTGCATCAGACAAAGGCTTGATTCATAAATTGCCCCCTTGGTCTGAAGAAGAGCCTCCTCCACCTACTGATTTGTATAAGCGAAACACTATGATTGTTTTGTTAAATGCACAAGACTATCTTTTGGTAAACGGAGAGTATGAGAAAATTAATAATCTGCGTGCCCGCACAAAGGAATTTATTGACAACAGAGGAAAAAATCCTGCTATGTCGGATAGTCCTCAGAAAGCTGTAGTTTCTTTGCAAAACGACAGGGGCACTTCATACAACATGTATATTCAGGTGCAAAACGAAGTGAAGGCTGCTTACCGCGAATTGAGAGATGATTTTTCGATGAAGAAATTTAATAAGCCTTTCGAAAAGTTGAATGATGAGGAAGCGGCTTTAGTGAGAGAAGAATATCCGCTTAAAATTTCAGAAGCCGATCCCAAAGATTTGGGAGAAAAATAAAAGAGTTATGGCAATTATCAGAAAAAAACAAAGCAAATCTTTACCCGCCATATCAACGGCATCGCTGC
The DNA here is from genome assembly GCA_964518215.1 of uncultured Chitinophagaceae bacterium. Classification (GTDB taxonomy): domain Bacteria; phylum Bacteroidota; class Bacteroidia; order Chitinophagales; family CAIOSU01; genus CAYSGX01. The sequence continues at coordinate 6,162 of CAZFFP010000039.1, read as the reverse complement.
CCGATATTATTTTCATTCTGTTGTTCTTCTTCATGGTGGTTACCGTGATGCGCGAGCAGGAATTAAAGGTAAAAAACAGACTGCCGCAAGCAACCGAGCTTACAAAATTGGAGCGCAAATCATTGGTACGATATATTTTTATGGGTGCTCCCACTGAAAAGTATCAGGCTAAATTGGGAACTGCCCCGCGTATTCAATTGAATGACCAGTTTGCAACAGTAGAAGACATAGGTCCGTTTATTGAAGCAGAGCGTGGAACCATTGAAGAAAACCTGCAATCTGCCATGACCATTGCCCTGCGCATTGATAAAGATGTAAAGATGGGCATCATCACCGATGTAAAAACTCAACTGCGCAAAGCCAATGCGTTGAAAATAAATTATTCGGCACAACCTAAAGTAGAAAAATAACTGCTTGCCTTAAATAATTCAGAAACTCCCGATAACAAACTTTCTGGAGCTTTTTATTTTATACTATTTCGAACCAACTCTATCGGGCTTCTGTTTAAATCGCTAAATTTGCACCATGTTGTTTGTGAGCGAAAATGCTAAAAATCAGATAGAAAGCATCAAAACCAGCCAAGGTTATTCCGATGATTATTTCATCAGGGTAAGTGTTATATCGGGCGGGTGTTCGGGTTTTTCCTACAAAATGGATTTCGATAATCACCCTCAGGAAAACGACCAGATATTTGAAGACAAAGGCGTGAAATTAGTTACCGACCTTAAAAGTTTTCTTTACGTATTCAATACCACTCTCGACTTTTCTGACGGATTGAATGGCAAAGGGTTTCATTTCATCAACCCAAATGCCTCCAGAACCTGTGCCTGCGGTGAAAGTTTTGCAGTGTAAATAATAAAATGATTATCTGTTTTTCCGAAGAAATTATTTTTACCTTTGAACGGCTTACGAAAGCATATTACCACTAACCTGTTTTGAGGTTTTTAATTCATACACATCAGTTCTAACTTTTACAACCATAAATTATTAAATGAAATACAATACTTCGAGAGATAAACTCTCTATGCGTGAATATGGCAGACATCTGCAAAGCATGGTAGAACAAGTAGCGGTAATTGAAGACCCCGCCAAACGAAATCAGCAAATTCAGATTATCATCGAAATGATGGGACAAATGAATCCCCATTTGCGCAATGTGGAAGAGTTTCGTCATAAACTCTACGACCATGTTTACATTATGGCAGATTATAAAATTGATATTGATTCACCTTATCCTATTCCTCAACGAGAACTTTTGGAAAAGAAACCCGACCCGCTGCCTTACCCCAAACATAAATTGAGTTTTAGGCACTACGGAAAAAATATTGAACGCATGGTTGCCCGCGCCAAAGAGTTTGAAGAAGAAGAAAAGAAGAAGGCTTATGTGCAATATCTTGCCAACTACATGAAATTGGTGCACAATAACTGGAACAAAGAAAACGTGAGCGATGAAATGATTCGTGAAGATTTGAAACTGCTTTCCAAAGGAGAACTCGAATTGCCTGCCGATTCAGAAATAGCACAATACCGCGCTCCCGCTCCGCAAAGAAGCAATTTCCGCCATCAGCAACAAGGACGTGGCGGCAGAAATCAGGGAAGAAACCAGGGAAGAAATCAAGGTCGCGGAGGCAGAAACTTCAAACGTAAATAATCTCACTGCATGGATACATTTGAAGTTGTTGGCGGCAAAAAACTGAAAGGTGAAATAACTCCGCAAGGCGCTAAAAACGAAGCCTTACAAATTCTTTGTGCGGTGTTGCTTACTGCCGAACCAATTATCATTTCAAATATTCCCGACATACGCGATGTCAACGCATTGATTGACTTGCTGAAAGACTTAGGCGTGTTGGTTACCAAAACTGCCGATGATACTTACACTTTTCAGGCGAAAGATGTCAATCTTGAATTTCTGCAAACCGAAATTTATCGCAAAAAAGCATCGAGCCTAAGGGGTTCTATTATGACCATTGGTCCGTTGTTGGCGCGATTCAAAAAAGCATATATGCCCCGCCCTGGTGGCGACAAAATAGGCAGAAGAAGATTAGACACACACTTTCTAGGCTTCGAAAAATTAGGCGCTACTTTTCATTACGACAATAAAGAAAGTTTTTTTACCGTAAATGCCGAAAACCTCACGGGCACACCAATGCTTTTGGATGAGGCATCGGTAACCGGCACTGCCAATATTGTGATGGCTGCGGTGTTGGCAAAAGGAACCACTACCATTTTTAATGCCGCCTGCGAGCCTTATTTGCAGCAGTTGTGCAATATGCTGAATCGCATGGGTGCAAAAATTTCGGGTATCGGTTCTAATCTTTTGACCATTGAGGGCGTTGAAATTCTCAACGGAACAGAACATCGTATGTTGCCCGATATGATTGAAGTGGGCAGTTTCATAGGGCTTGCCGCCATGACCGGATCGAATATCACGATTAAAAATGTAGGCTACGAGCATCTCGGAATCATTCCCGATACTTTCAAAAGGCTCGGCATTCAGTTCGATGTGGTGAACGATGATATTGTGATACCCGAACAAGACCATTACGAAATACAAACTTTTATTGACGGCTCCATCATGACCATTGCCGATGCCCCTTGGCCCGGCTTTACTCCCGATTTGCTCAGTATAGTTTTGGTGGTGGCAACTCAAGCAAAAGGCACGGTGCTCATTCACCAAAAAATGTTTGAAAGCCGCCTGTTCTTCGTTGACAAACTCATTGATATGGGCGCACAGATTATTCTTTGCGACCCGCACCGCGCTGCCGTAGTGGGCATCAACAAACAATTTCCGTTGCGCGCTATTTCCATGTCATCGCCCGATATACGCGCGGGCGTTTCGTTGCTCATTGCCGCCCTTTCTGCCGAAGGCACTTCACGCATTTCCAACATCAACCAAATAGACCGGGGCTATCAAAACATTGATGGCAGGCTCAATGCGTTGGGCGCGCAGATTAGTAGGGTGTAGTAAACTTTCGAGTGATTTTTCCTTTTTAGTCTGAATCGCTGACTAGTTGATTAAATGATCTCGGGGATGATGAATCTCTGTTTTTAAATCTGCGTAATCTGTTGAATCCATGACTTGCACAGTTTTCAAACTTTTAAAACTACTAACAGAATTTCAAGTGGAAAGAATAACGGAAGGACCATGGCATCAAACTTTGTCAGGTATTGCATTTTGCAGACATGAAAGAGGCTAATCAACTATTTTCTGTCATGCTGAGAGAGCCTCCCCCTGCCCCCGCCCGCGGGGGACATAAGGTTCACCTAAATTTCAAACATATTT
>CAZFFP010000039.1:0-2779 GCA_964518215.1 uncultured Chitinophagaceae bacterium | reverse complement strand
CCCCCTGCCCCCGCCCGCGGGGGACATAAGGTTCACCTAAATTTCAAACATATTTTCTCATCCATTCCTGTTGTGTTTTCGCTCCTATTGTGAGCAACGGGAAACATTATGTCCTCCGCTGGCGGAGGTGTTTCGCCAAAGGCGAAACGGAGGTGGAACAATTCAGAAGTCTGTCATTGGCAGTAGTTGGCGCTTAATTTTTTAAAGTAGGAAGATGTTATTCCAAATTATCCGCAATTTTTAATCCCTAACACTTACGCTAACGATTTATATGATCCTTGCTAAGTTTATGATGCCTGTGGCAACAACATCGTAGGGCGGGAAAACAGAGTGATGCTCACAATACTGAAAATTATACTGCGTCATCTGCTGCTTTAATGGCGGCAAGAATCACTATGATAAATTTTAAGCAAAACTTCACATTAAAAAATTTGAATCGGCTTATCAACGATTCCTCAAGCGGCCGAGTATGGTTTCAAGAGAAGTGATCAATTTTTGTAAAGCTCCTTTTAAAGCATCTTCATGATTGTCGGCAAGGTTGGTAACTGCAATGGGGGGTCTGCCTTCGAGACGCGCTTCGAGCAAACAACGTTTGTCATTTTGCCCGTTTTTGCTTCCGTCTTCATCAGATAGGTGAATTTCAAGGCGGGTAATATGCCGGCTCACCCTGCTTAAATCTTCGGTTATCATAGTGGTTAACGATTCACGAAAGGCATCACTTACCGATAAGTTATTATCGCTGTTAAATTGTATGGTCATACTAGATTTGGTTTAAAAAATAATCTTAATTGCTGTCGGTAAAACTAAACGACTTTTTTTCAAACTGATGTAAAAAAGCAATTAAATGTTCATTAAACACTTCCGGGTTTTCCATATTTGAAACATGCCCGGCATGAACAATAGTGAACATAACAGAGTTTTCAATTTTTGCATGCATCAGTCTAGATGCGGCAGGAGGAGTAATTCTGTCTTCGTTGCCTACCATAACCAACACGGGAACATTTATATGTTGCAGTTTGTTGCAGGCGCTACTTCTATGGGCTAATGCGAGCAAGGTTTTATAAACAGATTCTTTAGATGTGTTTACAATCATTTCCCGAATGGCAGCTACTTCATCCTTTTTAGAGGTATATGATTCGGGAGCAAACAGATTGTTAATACTTTCATTGGCATATTCTTCCATACCATTTTCCTTAATGCTATATAAGGCTTTCATGCGCTTTTCTTTTGTTTCGGGAGTATCCTCAATACATTGCGTATCGCATAAAACCAATGCCTCGAAACGTTTGGGGTGGTTTTCAAAAGCATTTAATGCAATATATCCGCCCATAGACAATCCACACAGAATTGCCTTATCAATATCCAATTCATCCATCAGCCCAATCAGGTCTGAAGCAAAAAGTTCTATAGAGAATTCTTCATCTCCTTCATCAGAGTTGCCATGTCCGCGCACATCATAAGCAATTACCCGGAAATTATCTTTAAGCGCATCCATCTGCATGTTCCACATAGTTTTATTAAAAGGAAACCCGTGAATGAATATAATGGCGGGCGCATCTTTTTCGCCTTCATCGCTGTATCTCAACAGGATGTTGTTTACAGCAATTTTGGCATTGTGCTCAGAAGTTTGCATGATTGTTTGTTTGTTTTTTACAGATTAAAAAAGTGAGGGGATTTATTTGTTATCTAACTGATGTTCCAATATGTATGAATTCAACATAGAGTTCAGCGAGTCGTAATATTCTTGAAGTTTCATGATGGTTACATCAGGATTATTTTCGTCCGGAATGGTCTCATTCATTTCTTCTAAATATTTTGATAACTCCGGATATTCACTTTTAATTGTCATGGTGATTTTCAAAATCTTTGCATTCAAACTTTTCTCTGTTTCCATTATAGTTGCCTTTTCATTTGAATTCAATTGCTTCCATTATTATTCCAAAGCCGAAATCTTTTTGACCTTGTAAGAATATATTCAGCAGATTTTTCTAAATGTGAATTTCCGCTTGTGGTGGAGTGTATGTGATGATTGTCTGTATCGCAGTATATGTCTTCCAATGTTTGTCTCACATGAAATTCGCTCATGCTGAAATACAGGTTAGGATAACGTTGTCTGATTTCATCGCTCAATCGGTTAACGAGGGCGTTTAATTCTGTTCCATATATTTTCATGTCTTTATAGTATTACTGTCAAGAAATGTTCAACAAAACAATCGGGTATAAAAATGTGAAGCTTTCAAAATAATCTGTTACACAATTAGCAAAATGATTTACATCATTCACATATTTTCATTTTTTTCGGCAGTTGCGCACAATGTTTTTATGTAAGGCGCTCAAGGATTCTTAAAAGCCGCATTGATTTGCCTGTGTGTATTGCTATTTCACTATTGCTGAAATGAAAGAGGCTAATCAAATATTTTCTGTCATGTTGAGCCGCTGGCGCTTAATTTTCTTAAAGTTAGGAAGGTGTTGTTCCAAATTATCCGCAATTTTTAATCCCTAACACTTATGCTAATGATTTATGATCCTTGCTAAGTTTATGATGCCGGAGGCTGCAACAACCCATGCTTACAAGATGTGGGGGAGAGCAAGTAAACTGAGGATGACCCGCTCACCGTTCCGAAGAAGTCTAATGAACTCAGTAAATGTCTGAATCACATATGCAATACTAAAATTGATTGAAAAAGCAGTTTTGAAGGGGGTTTGTATGCAAATTGTATGCAAATAAAAAAAGGGTTTCAACGAAAAAACGCTGAAACCCTTTCCCACTAAGCTCCCC
>CAZFFP010000038.1:0-34656 GCA_964518215.1 uncultured Chitinophagaceae bacterium | reverse complement strand
TAAATAAAATTTAGAATACATGTCTTTTGAAAATATTTTAGTCGAAACAAAGGCGGCTCCTTTTGTCGCGGTCATTCGGCTCCATCGCCCCAAAGAATTGAACGCGCTCAGTTTGCAACTCATGGGCGAACTGCGCGATGCTTTGAAAGCATTGGATGAAAATGACGAAGTGCGCGTAATCATACTCACCGGAAACGAGCGGGCATTCGCTGCCGGTGCCGACATTAAAGAAATGGCAGGCAGAACAGCCATTGATATGTTGAGGATTGACCAGTTTTCCACCTGGGACCAAATCAAAAAAACCAAAAAGCCTTTGATAGCTGCCGTATCGGGTTTTGCTTTGGGTGGCGGTTGCGAACTCGCCATGACCTGCGATATGATTATTGCTTCCGAGTCGGCAAAATTCGGTCAGCCCGAAATAAAAATTGGTGTGATGCCCGGAGCGGGCGGCACACAAAGGCTTACACGTGCAGTAGGAAAAGCATTGGCAATGGAAATGGTGCTTACCGGAAAATTTATTTCGGCAGAAGAAGCCCTTCGTATCGGGTTAATTAATCGCATTGTTCCCGAAGAAATTTATTTGCAGGAAGCATTGAAATTTGCTTCAGAAATTGCGCACATGTCGCCATTGGCGGCAAGGCTGGCGAAAGAATCGGTATTAGCAGCATTTAACACCCCGCTCGATGAAGGCTTGGTGCACGAGCGCAAAAATTTTTACATGCTGTTTGCATCGGAAGACCAAAAAGAAGGCATGAATGCTTTTGTAGAAAAAAGACTTCCTGATTTTAAAGGAAAATAACAGTAATTTTCTGCACAGATAAACCAAAACATATTTCACTGCGTTAGTGATTTCTTTATAACAACCAAATCTACACACCATAAGCATGGCACGATGTTTAACTATTGATGAAATTTCGAAATCGTTCTGTAAACGCGAAGCAGCCGAAGCTGAATTTGCCGTGCAGTATTACAATTCCATTCACAAAGTGCCCCCCTATCTGCTCGAACAATTGGGTTGCGAATCGCACTTCTTTTTTTCTGCCGACTACTGGAAAACTTATGAATTGTCGTTTGGCAGCCAAATGCAATTTCAATATGCTGTTGTATTATCAGAAGGAGAGCCGATAATGTTTGCGCCTTTTCAAATTATCCATTTTAAAGGGAGCAATGTTGCCGATGCAGAAGAAGGCAATACGCTGTGGAGCAAAATAAAAACTATTTCTACCCGACTTGCAGTGAGCTTGGTTTCGCTGAGATTGCTGGTAGCGGGCAATACTTTTTTAACAGGTGAATTGGCATTTTTCCTGAAAACCGGAATTAAGTTGAATGGAAAGATTGCTCAGGCTTATTTCGATACGGTAACAGCCATTGCTCAAAAAGAAAATCTGAACGGGCTGCTCATTAAAGATTTTTACCCCGAAACTGCCAAGCAACTTGAATTTTTAGAACAAAACGGATTTTTGCGTTTTGAAGTGAATCCGAATATGGAAATGGATATTCTTTCGGAATGGAAAACCATGCGCGATTATGAGCAGGCGCTCAGTTCAAAATATCGTATTCGATATCACAAAGCAAAAGATAGAGCCGCTGCATTGCAAATTAAAGACTTTGACGAAACGCTTATAGCGCAGCACCAGACTGCATTGCAAGCTATGATGGACGAAGTGGTGAACAACAGCAATTTTAAGTTAGACCGCCCCGATATTGGCTATGTTATTTCACTGCAGCGAAATTTTTCCGAAAATTTTTATTGGAAAGGGGTGTTTCGCGAAAACGAACTCATTGGTTTTTATTCTGCATATCTCGATAATAAAAATTTGAATGCCTGTTTTGTGGGCATGAATAAAAAATATCTGAAAGAACACGATTTGTATTTGAATATACTTTTTAAACTGATAGAACTTTCCGTTGCACAGGGTGCAGAAAAATTAATCTTGGGGCGCACTGCCATGGAAATCAAAAGTTCGATAGGCGCGCTGCCGAAACAGATGTTTTTGTATGTAAAACACGTATGCCCTGTTAGAAATTTTTTGGTGCATTACGCCATTAAAACCCTCACCAAAAATCCTGAGTGGACGCTTCGAAAGCCGTTTAAGAACGCTTAAGCGATTTTATTCAAATCATCTAAGTAAGAACGTTTCTTGATTTCTGAATTCTGAGGGCTGATTTCTGATTTCAAATTTATTGGAAGAAGTTTGAGTAATTTCCAATTTACCTACTGCAAACTGTCAACTGCCTACTGCCAACTATTGTCAATACCGCGAAAATAATTCCTTTATTTTTGAACAAAAAACAATCAACTATGCCGAAAGGATTTTTTAAAGTTCCCGTAGCGAAAAATGAACCGGTTAAATCTTATGCACCGGGTAGTTCTGAGAGAAAAGAATTAAAAGCGACTATTGAACAATTGCGCAGCGAGTTACGCGACATACCCATGTATATTGGCGATAAGGAAATCAGAGAAGGAAAAAGTATATCCATACATCCGCCACACGACCACCAACACTTGCTCGGAAATTTTTACAGAAGCGAAAAGAAACATATAGAACTTGCCATTGCAGAAGCGCTGCAAGCAAAACCCCAATGGGAAGCTTTGGAGTGGGAACAGCGAGCCGCCATTTTTTTGAAAGCTGCCGAACTCATTGCCGGTCCTTACCGTGCCGAATTGAATGCCGCCACTATGCTGGGACAGTCGAAAAACGCCTACCAGGCAGAAATTGATTCGGCATGTGAAACCATAGATTTTCTGCGTTTCAATGTGCAATACATGACTGAGATTTATGCCCTGCAACCCGAATCTTCACCGGGCGTTTGGAACAGAATGGAATGGCGACCTTTAGAAGGTTTCATTTTTGCATTAACACCTTTCAACTTTACTGCCATAGCCGGAAATCTTCCTGCTTCCTGCGCCATGATGGGCAATGTAGTAGTTTGGAAACCGAGCGATGACCAGGTTTATTCGGCATTTGTGCTCATGAAAATTTTCCGCGAAGCGGGCGTGCCTGCCGGAGTCATTAACCTTATTTATCCTGAAGGTCCGCAGGCGGGCGAAATCATTTTCAATCATCCTGATTTTGCAGGTATTCACTTCACCGGTTCAACTGGGGTTTTTCAAACTATCTGGAAAAATATCGGAGAAAATATTCAGCGCTACAAAACCTATCCTCGCATAGTTGGTGAAACCGGAGGAAAAGATTTTATTATGGCACATCCTTCTGCCGATGCTAAAGTTGTTGCTACCGCTATTTCGAGGGGCGCTTTTGAATATCAAGGACAAAAATGCTCAGCTGCTTCGCGTGCTTACATACCCTCAAATTTGTGGGAAGAAGTAAAATCTCACGTTATAGAAGATTTGAAAACCATGAAAATGGGTGGCACGGAAGATTTCGGAAACTTCATCAATGCCGTAATTAACGAGCGCAGTTTCGATAAACTTGCTAAGTATATAGATGCTGCCAAAAAAGATGCGGATGCCGAAATTATTGCCGGAGGCAAATATGACAAATCTGAAGGTTATTTCATTGAGCCTACCATTATACTCGCAAAAAATCCCAAGTATGTTACCATGTGCGAAGAATTGTTCGGACCTGTTTTGACCATTTATGTGTATGATGAAAACGAATTTGAAGCAGCGCTTGATTTAGTGAATGAAACTTCCAACTATGCCTTAACCGGAGCCATACTTTCTCAAGACCGCTATGCGGTTGCTCTAGCAACAGAAAAACTGAAAAATGCCGCAGGTAACTTTTATATCAACGACAAGCCTACCGGAGCAGTAGTTGGGCAACAACCTTTTGGAGGTGCCAGAGGTTCGGGTACTAATGATAAAGCAGGCTCCATGATAAACCTGCTTCGCTGGGTTTCTCCGCGCACCATTAAAGAAACTTTTGTGCCGCCTTTAGATTACAGGTATCCGTTCTTGGAAAAGGAATAGAGGCATGATTCTCTGCTATTTATATGCTATTTTTAATTTCAGCTAATTCTTATTCAGTTGAACAACTTCCCTGACGAACGTTGGTTTTTTTATGGCTTAACTGCCCTTTCATTATTACTGCCCAAACTTCCGGTGGTGGGTGTTTTTTTCAGAATTATCAATACCATGATTCACGAAACCGGACATGCCGCTGCTGCTTTGCTGGTGAATGGAGAAGTGGTTCGGATTGATTTGTTGCACGACACATCCGGCACTGCCATCACCCGTTCCGGAGGCAAACTTGCTCAGGCAATTGTTTCGATTTCGGGCTATGTGGTTTCCTCGGTGGCTGCCTGGCTCATGTTTATGGCTGTGCTGTCGGGAAAAGAAAAATGGATATTGTTTGCTTTGTTGAGTGTGGCAGTGGTGAATTTGTTACTATGGGTGCGCAACGCATTCGGTATTATATGGTTGCTGGTGTTTATTTCACTGTGCCTGTCTGTGTCATTCTATGAAAATGAGTTGATTGAAAGAGCCTTTGTTATTTTTTGTTCGGGAGTTGTGTTGTTTGATTCGGTATCGTCTGCATGGGTGCTTTTGTATTTGGCATGGAAACATCCGAAGCAAGCAGGCGATGCGCGCAATTTGGCTCAAAGCACCGGAATTCCGACAGTATTATGGGCTTTATTTTTTGTATTGCAGTCGTTATTTTTTGCTGCTCTAATAACAAAAATGTACTGGGAAGCTATAAATGGAAACAGATGGCTTACTACTACCCTTTCCTTATAGAAAAATAAAAGGTGCAGCCTTCCTCGATTTTTGGTTCTACCCAAATTTTTCCGCCATGCCTCTCAATAATATTTTTACAGATAGCCAATCCCATACCCGAACCGGAAAACTGATTGCGCTTATTCAGTCGTTTAAAAATTTCAAACACTTTATCTGAATATTTCGGGTCGAAACCAATACCATTATCCTGAACCGAAATAACCCATTCTTTTCCCCGCTCTTCTGCATTGATATGGATAATCATTTCGCGTTCGGAATGCTTGAATTTTATGGCGTTTCCAATAAGATTTTGAAACACCTGCACCATGTTGGATTTTACCGCCTTCACTACCGGAAGTTTTCCGCAGATAACCTGCGCACCACTAGCAGTAATTTCATTTTGTAATTTTTTCAAAACATCATTAAGCGCCTCACGCAAATCAACTGTTTCAAAATCTTTTTCATTCGTTCTGATATGTGAATATTCAAACAAATCATTAATGATATTGTGCATACGTTGCACGCCCTCAATGACATATCCCATGTATTCTTTTCCATCGGTTTCAAGATTATTGCCATATCTGCGTTGCAGCAGTTGAGTATAACTGGTAATCATACGAAGCGGCTCAATCAAGTCGTGAGTGGTAACATAGGCAAACTGTTCCAAATCTGAATTATATCGGGCAAGCAATTCATCTGCCTGTTGTTTAATCAGCTTATTGGTACTTACCAATTCCTCCTGTTTTTTAGAGAGCTCTTTAGCCATGATATTGAAAGAATCGGTGAGTTGTCCAATTTCATCACCTGAAGTTTTTTCTATTTCAAGATTAAAATTTCCTTCTGAAATTTTCTTACTTGCCTGTGTTAAACTAATGATAGGCTGAATGGTGCGGTTGGTAACCATAATGGCAACTATGATACATACAGCTATGGCAAGAATAATAATAATGGCAATAGCATAAGATATAGAATTGAGTGTGATTTTTATAAAAGCATTAATGGTAGATTTATTATTTTCTATGGAAGCCAGCGCCTCACGGGCAGGAATTTCAACAATGGTTTTCCATCCATATTTAGTGGTGTAATAGGAATATAACATGCCCTCGCGCTCAATACTTCCTTCCGATTTTCCGAGTATTTCCTTTATATGGTCATACTTGGAATAATCTATGTTCTGAATTACTTCAAACATAGACGGATGAGAAATTAACATGCCCTTTTCAGAAACTATATAAGTAATACTTTTCTTGTCGGATTTTTCGGCAAGCAGCGTTGAAATGAAACTTAAATCGAGTACTGCCATTACGCCTCCTTTAAAATTTCCTGCAAAATCAAACATCGGATTGCCAATCATCACGTAAGGTTGTTGGGTGTTTTCAACAAACATTACTTCCGAAACTTTCGGTCGTCTGGAATATTTCAAAGAATCATATAAAGGCGGCATCAATTCATCGGTATTCAATACTAAGAGCGACATAGGGTTCCTTTTAGTAAAAAAATTTTCGCCCCATTCATTCACCACAGAAAATTCAAGAATCGGACTGTTTTCGTCCATTAAATTTTCAGCATAGTTGCTAATGGCTTGTTCATCGTATTTTATAAACTGAGGCGAAATGGAAAGCACCCCGAGCGAACTGCCAATCTGATTAATCACTTCCTCGATATATTTTCCTTCGGAAGAAGCCTGCGCTCTGTTTTTGGCAAGAATTTCTTCGCGCAGGTCAATAGTAATTTCTGAAACCAACTTTTTCTGAAGGCTGTCGAAATTTGCCATAGTAAGTATAAAAATCAATATGCCCGATGCAACAATTGGGAACACTGATAGCAATAACAGCGGAGTAAGATATTTATAGAAAAGTTTGTTCATGCTGATGTTGCGTAGAAGGAGTGATTTTTGACACGAAAAATATTAATAAAACTTTTATAAAACCATAGCATTTTTCTACTAAGGTAATTAGTGTTCTTTTGAAATAAGCCAAAATACAAAAGGCTTTATGTTGAGCAGCGCAAATTTTTTCTCTACTATCGAAAAATAACTGCAAACTTTGCCCTGCAAAAACAATCAATGGTAAAAGCGAAAAAGATATGGGGGCAGCATTTTTTGAATGCGCCACAAGTGTTGGAGCAAATCATGGAAGCTTTGCCCGATTTAACTTCAGAGCATCTTGTAGTAGAAGTAGGTCCGGGAACCGGTGTGCTTACACAATTGCTTGCAGAAAAATACAAAGAGCAATTTTATGCCGTAGAAGTGGACCCCGAACTGTATGAATATTTACAGAAAAAATTCCCTCACCTGAAAGAACGCATCATCCATAAAAATTTTCTGGTAACAGACATCAGCCGACTCTTCAAAGAAAAACCATTGATGATAGTCGGCAATTTCCCATACAATATTTCCAGTCAGATTGTATTTAGAGCTATAGAAAACCGAAATATGGTAACCCATCTTGTAGGCATGTTTCAAAAAGAAATGGCAAAACGTATCGTGGCTCCACCGGGCAGCAAAGATTACGGCATACTGAGCGTATTTACTAAAGCCTGGTTTTATGGAAAATATTTGTTCGATGTGGACAAGAGTTGCTTTAATCCTCCGCCAAAAGTCATGTCAGGAGTAATTCGCTTAGATAGAAACAATGTTACCGATTTGAACTGCAATGAAGCCTTATTCATAAAAGTGGTGAAAGCTGCATTCAATCAAAGAAGAAAAATGCTTCGAAACAGCTTGAGTGCATTGGTAAGTAACACTGCTTTATTCGAAAATGAAATTTTTACCAAACGCCCCGAACAATTAAGCCTTGAAGATTTTATAAGCCTTACGCAAATGCTTGATACGAAACAAAAATGATGATGCGTTTTTAAAATTCAATTTAATGCTGATGCTTTAGTTTAGACTGTTCAACAGTATTATTTACCAATTCGCTTCAATTTTTTTTAAATTGAGAGCCGCAATACTAAACCGCAAGTATGCCATTTTATTCCGGAAGAAATTCGCATAACGCTACAACGCTTATTGTTTTAACAGCAATGGTTTTGTTCTTCGGCTGTTTTTCTCAGGAAAAACCCTATGAAATTATAGTAAGCATTTATCCCAACGGAAATAAACATGTGGTAGATACCTATGTAGGTAAAAACCAAAATCCGGCAAGAATTCGCAAAGTAGAATATTTTGAAGACGGCTCGGTGAAAACCGAAATTGAGTATCGCAATGGATTGCAGCATGGCACATTTACGCAATACCATGAAAATGGAAACCTGAAAGAAATCGGCTATTACTACGATGGCTTGCGCGACAGCATTTATCAAACCTATTGGTCGAGCGGACAAATAGCTTCTGAAGAATTTTACAAAAACGGCAAACGCACAGGTGTTACCCGAAGTTGGTTCGAGAACGGAAAACTATCTATCGAGTCCAATCATGATAACGACAAGTTTGAAGGCGCATTTAAAAGATGGTACGGCAATGGTAACCTCATGCACGAAGGATTATATGAAAGCAATCAGAGGGAAGGATTATGGGTGTTTTTTAATCGAGACGGGAAGAAAGATTCTGAGGGAAAATATATCAGGGGTAAGCAGGACGGATTTTGGGTTTTCTGGCATCTAAACGGAACCAAGAAAGCCGAAGGGAATTATAAGTTAGGCTTAAAAGAAGGCAGATGGCCCTTTTGGTTCAGCGATGGAACGCTCATTGCAGAAACCAATTACAAAATGGGCATTAAAGACGGCTACTGGGTAGAATGGTTCGATAACGGACAAATGGCTTATGAAGGGAATTTTAAGGACGGAAAAGAAAACGGCATGATTACTACATGGTATGAAAACGGACAGGTGCGAAGCAAAAGATTTTTTGTGAATGGCAAAGAAGAAGGGCGCTCTGTTACTTTTACTTCTACCGGCAAAATTACTACCGAAGGAAACTTTAAAAACGGGAAAGAGCACGGAAAGTTTTATGCCTACTTTGAGGACGGAAAAAAAGAATTTGAGAAAAATTATGAAATGGGTAAAGAAAATGGCACTTTCAGAAAATGGAACAAAGCCGGGAAATTAGTGCTGTTTCAGGAATATAAAATGGGCGCGCTGCATAACGAAGAAAAGTTTGACGATTGAAAACTATAAGTAACACACAATTTTTTATTTATTGCTATTCATTCCAAAACTCATCCCCCCAACTTTATAACTTTGGAACTTTTCAACGCCATTCATGTCCCTCCGAAATCTATTCCTCACACACGTAGCGCAAACCAGCACCTTAGACTATTCACAAAAACAAGGCTCGTTAAATCGAGTTAAGAAATATTTTCTACTTTCAACATTCATTTCAAAAACACCATTAAACAAATTATTATGAACTACACCGAACCTATGTTGCGCGAAAATTCGCTGAAAGATAAAGTTGCCATTGTTACCGGAGGCGGCACCGGATTGGGCAAATCCATGGTGAAATATTTTTTGCAATTAGGCGCAAAAGTGATGATTACCAGCCGCAAGGAAGAAGTGCTGAAAGCGGCTGCCGCTGAATTAACTGCCGAAACAAGTGGAGAAATAATTTATGCTGCCTGTGATGTTCGCAAATACGAAGACATAGAAGCAGTATTGAAAAAAACACTCGACACTTTTGGAAAGGTGGATATTTTGGTAAACAATGCAGCGGGAAATTTCGTCAGCCCTACGGAGCGTTTGTCTCACCGTGCTTTTGAATCGGTGATTGGAATAGTGTTGCAGGGAAGCGTCAACTGCACGCTTGCCCTTGGTAAACATTGGATAGCCAATAATCATCCGGGAACGGTGTTGAGTATTGTAACCACTTATGCTTTCACCGGTTCGGGCTATGTAGTGCCTTCTGCTTGTGCGAAAGCCGGTGTGTTAGCCATGACTCGCTCCTTAGCTTCAGAATGGGGAAGTAAAAAAATTAGACTTAATGCCGTAGCTCCCGGACCTTTTCCTACCAAAGGCGCATGGGACAGATTGTTTCCTAAAAATCTTCAGGAAAAATTTGACCCCGCCAACAGAATTCCCGTTGGGCGCGAAGGACATCATCAGGAGCTTTCAAACCTGTGTGCTTATTTGGTTTCCGACTATTCGGCTTATGTCAATGGCGACTGCATTACCATTGACGGTGGCGAATGGATACGCGGTGCCGGACAGTTCAACGATTTTGAATTGGTAACTCCCGAAATGTGGGATATGGTAGAGCAAATGACCCGTAGCGCGAAGTAAAGTTTGGTTCAATATTTCAATCTGTATTCCATGCTCACTTTTGAAGCAATACTGAAAAAGTTTGGCGATAAGGGCGAAAAATCGGGTTGGACTTATATTGAAATCAGCGAAGCGCAGGCACAGCAGCTAAAACCGGGAAATAAAAAATCATTTCGGGTAAAAGGAAAATTCGACAACTACGAATTGAAACAAACTGCCTTGTTGCCTATGGGCGATGGCAATTTCATCATTCCCGTTAATTCCGACATGAGAAAGGCTTTAGGTAAGCGGCAAGGCGCAACAATTAAAATATCCATACAGCCGGACGATTCGCCCATTGTGTTGTCGTCTGATTTTTTGCTTTGCCTGGAAGATGAGCCTCGTGCATTGAAATATTTCCAATCCTTACCGCCATCGCATCAGAAGTATTACAGCAAGTGGATAGAAAGCGCGAAAACCGAAAACACCAAAGCCAAACGAATTACGCAAGCATTGAACTCATTAGTAAAAGAACTGGGCTATGCCGAAATGATGCGTGAAGCAAAAAAAGAAAAATCATTTTGAATCTTTTAATGTGTTGCATCAACAGGCATCATCTTCTTTAGACCAGCAGCATGAGCGCTGTCAATTTTTACATTTATTTGTTCATGGTCAGGCGCACCGTAAA
This sequence comes from uncultured Chitinophagaceae bacterium, assembly GCA_964518215.1. Taxonomy (GTDB): domain Bacteria; phylum Bacteroidota; class Bacteroidia; order Chitinophagales; family CAIOSU01; genus CAYSGX01. The sequence goes on along the minus strand of CAZFFP010000038.1, from coordinate 24,112 downwards.
TTCAGTGCTTACTTGGTTTTCGGCTACTCCCCTTACATCAATGACGAATGGATACTATTGGCATGTGCAGAGCATTATAAATCGATCACTTTATCGTAGAAAAAGTGTGTTGTGAAAACATGTGGGATTACTCAGATTTACCGCGTTGCACTTCTGATGAAGGATTTTGAAATCGCTTCTTCCTCTGATTTGTGAAGCATCAAAGATTACCTCTGCGCTCCTGTTCTCTTTCTATAGATTCAAACAGGGCTTTAAAGTTTCCTTTGCCAAAAGATTTTGCGCCCTTGCGCTGAATAATTTCATAAAACAAAGTGGGGCGGTCTTCTACCGGCTTGGTAAATATTTGCAACAGATAACCTTCTTCATCGCGGTCAACTAATATGTTGAGTTTTTTGAGGGCTGAAATTTCTTCTTCAATGTTACCTACGCGCTGGGTGAGGTTATCGTAATAAGTATCGGGCACATATAAAAACTCTACGCCTCTGTTTCTCATTTCGCCAACTGTATGCAGAATATCGTCTGTTTCAATAGCAATATGCTGCACGCCTGCTCCCTGATAAAAATCTATATACTCTTCAATCTGTGATTTCTTTTTGCCTTCGGCAGGCTCATTTATCGGAAATTTCACATAGCCGTTGCCATTACTTACCACCTTACTCATCAGTGCGGTATATTCGGTTGAAATATCACTGTCATCGAAAGTAATAAGCAACTTGAATCCCATCACTTCTTCGTAAAATTTCACCCACGTATTCATTTCTCCCCAACCCACATTTCCCACACAATGGTCTATATGTTTTAAACCTACCGGAACAACTTTAATGAGCGATTTTGCTTTTTGAAAACCGGGTATAAATGCTCCATTATAATTTTTTCTTTCTACAAAAGTGTGAATGGTGTCGCCATAAGTATGAATAGAAGCAACCACCACTTCGCCATCGGAATCTTTCAAAACTTTTGGCTCGGCAGCAGGTTTGGCGCCACGTTTCACTGTTTCCTCAAATGCTTTGCGGGCATCGTCCACCCAAAGCGCCAACACTTTTACACCATCGCCATGTTTTTTTACATGCTCAGAAATTTCCGAATCGGGGAGTAGCGAAGTAGTGAGCACCAAACGAACTTTGTTTTGCTGCAACACATAAGAGGCGCGGTCGCGCACGCCTGTTTCGGGACCGGCATAAGCTACTAATTCGAAACCGAAAGCTGCCTGATAATAATATGCCGATTGCTTGGCATTGCCTACATAAAACTCTACATAATCAGTCCCGTTGAGCGGCAAAAAATCATCGGTAATATTTTTACCGGGTGCGGTTAAAAGTTGAGAAGCCATGATAAAACTATTTGGTTGATTTGAATACAAATTTACGGAATGTATGATGGAGCGAAAGATGATTAATATCATTTACACTCTCGGGCATCATTCAACTGCATTTTTATGTCAGTAGTCCGTTAAATTTTTCATTATAGGGCTGTCTAAAAAGTCTGTCATGGTGAGCTTGTCGAACCATGAATTCTTTGAAAACAAATATGCTTCGACAAGCTCAGCATGACATTTTTCAAAGTTTATCAGACTTTTTAGACAGCCCTAATCTTTACGAAAATAATTTTAGCTTTAATTATAACTCGGATCTTCAGGATAATTTACCATAAGCGTGTATTCACCACCTTTTTCTTTCAGAATCTGTTTCCAAAGTTCATCGGGTGGCGTTTTGAAAATATGCTTGCTTTTTGCCGCATGAACAATCCACGATTTTTCTTTCAGTTCATCTGCCAACTGCTCAGTTCCCCAACCGGAATAACCTAAAAAAAAGCGAAAGTCTGAAGGCTTTACTTCTCTGTTGTTTATCATTCTTTTTACTGCATCAAAATTGCCTCCCCAATACACGCCTTCGCAAACCATAATGGCTCCTTCCAAATCTTCTAACTGATGCAAAAAATGCAAAGTGTCTAATTCCACCGGGCCACCGTAATAAAGTGGCGCATCGAATTTTTTGATGCCATTAATAGCCTCGTGAAGTTTCATTTCGAGTTTGCGGTTGAGCACAAAACCAAACGCTCCATTTTCGGGATGATTTTCGCACAATAAGGCTACCGTGCGTTTAAAATTCGGGTCCCACATAAATGGTTCTGCTACGAGTAAACTTCCTGTTTCGGGTTCTGACAAATTCATTCAGTATTGTTTTTCATTTTCTTCTGTTACCAAAATTATCTACGGCAGTATATGCAATCAAACGGTCATAACGGCTGCCTACAGGGCGATAGTATAAGAACACCTGATATTCATTCTCAGCTTCAAAGTAATCGCCCTCCGTAGCAGACGGCTGCGCGAGTCCGTATGGTTGCTTTGAGTAGGCGTAAAAATAATTGTAAAACCCTTGCTTAAGCAAAAAAGTGCCTTCATAAGTGTGGCTTTCATCGTTATACACGAATCGGTATTCGGGTAAAATTTTCCAATCGGTAATTTTTCCGAACAAATAAATATCACCGCCTTTATACACCGCTTTCGATGCGTAGCGAAACACCACATGCACATAATCGCTTTCCCAATCCTGCTCCATGCGGTCCCAAATGCCTATGTTGAATCTGCCGTTGATGTCGGAAAAAAAACGATAAGATTCGTTGCGCCTCGATGCTTCAGGCACCAGAAAAATAGAATCTATTTTGTTGGCGCTGAAAGATTTAATGCGCTCATTGCGCACAAACATATTTCTGAAGTCCACATAGCGAAACTCTTTCAGTGCGGGAAATACATGCACCCCTTCTCGTCTGAACTCCAGAATATTTTCGCGCACAAAAACGGGCTTAATATCATAAACGGAATTGTCCCATCTGAAGTTTTGCATCAACACGGCTTTCACTTCGTGCTGGGCCAATTGCACATTGAGCCTTTTTAAATCTGCCTGAAAAATGACTTCCTGATGTGTGTCGAAATAAGGGCTGAAAGCAGGGCGCTTCACAAAGGCTTCGAGGTCTGCAATGTTTTCATAAACCATAAACCTTCTGGTAAGTACTACACTATCGGGATAGCCAGACACATAAACTTTCAATAAATAATTTCCCGATTTTTTGAAAGACATATCGAAGTTGGGCAACTCAAGCCTGAAATGCACATAACGACTATTCACGGCTGACGACATGTAGTAATCAATAATTGCCGATTCCTGAAAGCCCTCAATATATTCGGCAGGAAACATGGCAGTATTTGTCCAGTCTGAATTGCAGGCAACTACTTTGTAATCGTAGCTGTTGATTTCACCCGAAAGGTCATCGAATTTCAAAATAATTTTTTCGTTCGATTGCAGCGCTATTACCGGATTCGACAATTGCGAAGCGCTGTTGTGCAGCATGACGGTTTTGATATAGTCTCTGTAAATGCGCTCTTCATTCTCTGCAATTGTGATTCCATTGCAAAAAGCAAAAAAGAACAAGAGCGCTATTCCTGCCGAAAATTTTGTCATGCCTAAAGATATGGAATGTGTTTTTTTAGTGACGGGGACGCTTGTCCCTACCGAATGGTAGGGAAGGGAGGAGTAAACCTATCTCAACAAAAACCTAACAATAATCAACAGCCCCGCTGTCATTCAGTAGAAACTTGTCCCTACTCAACGCAGTAGGGAACTGCCTCAACGATAGCCTTATGTGTGAAAGTTAGGTTTTGAATAGTGAATTACCTCAACTTCCCTGTCAACCGGAACAGTTCGATGGCGGCTAATTGGGTTTGATATTGTGAGAGTAGCAGACGGCTTTGCGCATCAATGAGTTTAAGTTGTGTTTCGCGCAGTTCTATATCGTTGATATTGCCAAGTTTATAACGTTCGAGCGCAACTTCCACATTCTTTTTGGCGTTGCCGATGTTTGCCGCTTCTAATTGCACCATCTGATAATAGGCGGTGTATTCCTGATAAGCCTGATATAAAGCAGATTGTGTTTGATTCAAAGTTTGTTCATAATTGACCTGCGTGCTAAGCGCATCAATTTTAGCATTCTGCGTTTGCCGCCTATTTTGTAAACCATCAAAAATATTGAATGAAGCAGTCAACCCAAACGCAGGACCATAGCTGCGATTCGATTTCAGAAAACCAATTTCATTTTCCAACTGGGTATAATTATACGAGCCAAACACACTCACTCTCGGGCTGTAATTGGTGCGCCATTCTCTGACATTAAGCGTTGCAATTTGTTTTTGTATGCGTGCCGCCAGCAATTGAGGATTATCGCGCTCAAGACTTGCCACCAACTGCACATAAGCTTCAGGTTCTGAAAAAGTAATCACACTATCCACCAAAAACTGAATGGATGCATCTCGCGCTAACAATTCATTCAATGTGGCTTTTGATCTTACTATCGAAAGGCGGTATTGCAACAAGTTGGCGCTGTCGGCATTCATATCTACTTTGGTTTGCAGCACCGTAAGTTCTGAGGCGGCTCCTAAGTCGAATTTGGCATCGGCAATTTTCAAGCGCTCTTCCGAAAGCTTCAGGGCATCCTGAATCACTTTCACATATTGTTCCTGTTGCACTATGGAGTAATAAAGACTCTGAATATTTGCCACCGTATTCTCTATCACTGCACGATACCCGGCATTGCTGAGTTTTTCTATTTCGGCTAATTTATTTTTGGTAACAAACATGCGTGCCCCGTCAAAAATGGTCCAGTTGATTTGAGCATTGGCATTAAAGTTTTGCGAACCCGCATTATTGCCTTCCTGTACGGTTCCGTTGAAAAACTCCTGACGGGTATCGTTAATCGAATTGTTTTGTGAGACATTGATAGCAGCCGTAGGCAGAAAACCCGCCATAATAATCGAGTTGTTATTCGATGCAATGCGGACATCGTTCTTGGATATGATGATGTCGTAATTGTTTTGCAAACCGATGGCAATGGCTTCTTCGAGTGTGAGTAAAGGGGCAGGCTCGGCAGTTTGCGCGTTGCTTTCAATGACCAATAACAGGATTATGCAGCAGATGAAATATTTCATCGGGTTGGGTTTTGTGGTGAGTAAGGTGAATATTTGTTTTCGTCTCTTAAGAGGAACGGGCTAAAGGAAATGTTGCTACTGTGCGCGGTCATCCTGAGCCTTCCTACTGCGTAGAGTAGGAACAAGTGGTCGAAGGATATTGCGCTGCCTATGCTACACGCTTCGACAAGCTCAGCGTGACAGGCGCTCATCGGGATTTCAGATAAATTCATCATACAGTTTTTTCAATTTTTCCTTTAGTAACATAACTATACAAAGCAGGAATCACATACAGCGTTAAGCCTAACGAAAACAGCAAGCCACCAATAATGGCAATACCCATAGGTATGCGACTTTTCGATGCGGCACCCAAAGCCAAAGCAATAGGCAATGCACCAAGTATAGTTGCCATACTCGTCATAAGAATGGGACGAAAACGTTGCGTGGCAGCATCAGTTACCGCTTCAAGAATTCCTAAGCCGTTTTCTCTACGCTGATTGGCAAACTCCACAATCAGAATTCCGTTTTTAGTTACAATACCAATCAATACTATGATTCCGATTTGGCTGAAAATATTCAGCGTTTGCCCAAACATGAACAATGTGAGTATAGCACCCGCCAATGCCAATGGAACAGTGAACATAATAATGAGTGGGTCGCGGTAACTTTCAAACTGTGCGGCTAATGTGAGATAAATAAGCGCGAGCGCAAGTATGAATGCAAACATCAAGCTATTCGAGCTTTCACGAAATTCCTGTGCTGTGCCCGATAAGGTTGTAGAAAAAGTATCGTCCAACACTTCCTCTGCAATTTCATCCATAATATCAATTCCTTGACCGAGCGTAACTCCGGTTGCAGGCGAAGCAGAAATTGTTGCAGAAACATATCTGTTGTAACGAAAAAGTTCAGGAGGACTGCTCTGGTCTGAAAGTGTTACCAGATTATCTAACTGAATAAGCTCGCCTCTTTTATTTCGCACATTAATTGAACTCAAATCAAGTGGCTCATCGCGATTGCTTCGGCTCGCCTGCCCGATTACCTGATATTGTTTTCCGTTGAAAATAAAATAGCCGAATCTTTCGCCCGAAAAATACAATTGCAAGGTTTCGGCAATATCTCTAACGGTTACTCCAAGCGCGCGCGCACGGTCGCGGTCAATTTCAATATTCAGTTCGGGCTTGTTGAATTTCAAATTTAAATCAACCACTTGAAAAGCGGGATTTTGCTGAGCCTTCTGTAAAAATTCAGGAATAATTTCTTTCAGCTTTTCGAAATTGGGTGCCTGAATAATGTATTGAATGGGAAGTCCTCCCCTTCTATCGCCACCTATGGTTTGTTCCTGAGTAACGAATGCGCGGGCAAAAGTCATTTTTCGAAGGTTTGCAGTTACTTCATCGGCAATCTGCATTTGCGATTTATTTCTGAGAGAAGGATGCACCAACGCCACCCTGGCAAAGCCGCTGTTCATCGAAGTAGAAGCTCTGAAACTCGGAGCCGAAACTGTCAGTCCGGTTTTCTTTTCAGGAAAAGTATCCATCATCTGCATCATCTCCACCATGTATTTATCCATCAATTCAAAGGAAACACCTTCAGGAGCAGAAGCAATTATGGTGAATCGGCTTTTGTCTTCGAGAGGAGCTAATTCAGATGGAATTTGTGAGCCGATGCCGAAGATAATTCCGATGGAAAGCAACATAATGACAAACGCCACCCAACGATATTTCATAAACGATTGCAAAGACCTGCCGTAGGCATCAGAAAGGCTATTGAACAACGCTTCTGTTTTCTGAAAAAAACGATTTTGCTTTTTGCTTTGACGCAACATCCGCGCACTCATCATCGGTGTGAGTGTGAGTGAAACGATAGTGGAAATAATTACTGCACCCGACACCACAATACCAAACTCGCGAAACAATCTACCGGTGAGTCCTTGCAGAAAAATGATGGGGAGAAACACCGAAACCAAAGTAACTGTTGTAGAAATAATAGCGAATATTATTTCCTGTGTGCCTTTGTAACCTGCTTGAATGGGTTCCATGCCTTTTTCAATTTTGGCGTAAATATTTTCCATCATTACAATGGCATCGTCAACCACCAAACCTGTCGCCAATACCACGCCTAAAAGCGTGAGTATGTTAATGGAAAAATCCATGACATACATAATGAAGAATGCTCCAATAAGCGATATGGGAATGGTAATCACCGGAATAAGCGTGGTGCGCCACTGCCGCAGAAACACAAATATTACCAACACCACCAAAATGAACGCTAACAAAATGGTATTCTGCACTTCGCTAATTGCATCGCGAATACTTTCGGTGCTGTCTAACACCACATTATAAATCAAATCTTCGGGAGCTTCTTTTTTAATTTGTTCCACACGCTTGTGAAATTCATCTACTATTTCGATATGATTGGAGCCGGGCTGTGGAGTTACTGCTACTGCCACCATCGGTAATGCTTTATCGCCACGCAACAATGTGCGTTCATTTTCGGGCAACAAATGCGCCTTGCCAATATCTTTAAGTTTTATAACAGAGCCTTCTTCATCTAATATAATGAGGTCGTCAAATTCTTCGGGTGTGGTAAGTCTGCCGAAAGTTCTGATGGTGAGTTCGGTTTCGTAACCTTCAATTCTTCCTGAAGGCAATTCAATATTTTCGCGATTCAACGCATCGCGCACATCTAAAGGTGTTAATCCGTAAGCCGCAAGTTTAGCGGGGTCAATGAGCAGTTTGATGGAATATTTTTTTTCGCCCCAAATATTTATTTCGCTGATGCCCGGAATAGTTTGCAAGCGCTCTTTGAAAAGGCGGTTCGCGATATCGCTCAACTCCAACATATTACGGTTGGGACTTTGAATAGTCATGGATAAAATCGGAAACGCATCGGCATCAGATTTCACTACCACGGGCGGGTCCACATCGGGGGGCAGCCTGCGTATGGCACGCGAAACGCGGTCGCGCACATCGTTGGCGGCAGCTTCCATATCAATACCCAATTCAAACTCAACAGTTATGGTGCTTCTGCCATCGGTGCTGATAGAGGATATGGAACGTATGCCCGCAATACCGTTGACACTTTCTTCCAGAATTTCGGTAATCTGCGATTCCATGACATCGGCATTGGCTCCGGTGTAGTTGGTGGTAACGGTTACTACAGGCGGGTCCACGCTCGGAAATTCGCGCACACCCAAATAAGTGAATCCGATAATTCCGAACAAGACGATAACAATAGAAATGACGGTAGATAATACCGGACGATTAATAAATATGGCGGAGAAGTTCATTTTTGCAATTTGCGTTTTTTTCGATTTGCGACTATTCGACTATTCGATTTTCGATTATGTTTTAATCAATGTTTTTTGTCATTCTGAATTCCTACAATCAAGAATAGGAACAGGCGAAGTGAAGAATCTATGTATTGATTCTGTCGCACCCAAGCTCTAACGCTTAGATGTTTCGCTTCGCTCAACATGACAAAGAACTGTGTTTTAATTTTCAAACTTCTTAGTCTCTTTCCCGTCAGCTAAAGCAGACTGTAATCTTGCTTCTAACATCCAAATTCTAACTTCCAAATTCAGAATTCAGCCTTCTGAAATCAGAAATCAAATTTTCATACCCCTACCCCTTATTCCTACTCTACGCAGTAGGAAACTTCGCTTTCACACAAACCTGCCCGCAAGGGGGACTTTCTTCAACTTTCAAACTTAATAACCTTATAACTTCCACCTTACATTTTCAATTAATCTGTCGCATATCGAAAATCGAATTATCGAACATCGGCCTATTCAGCCCTCAACTTCACCTCCACCTTCGATCCCGGGCGCAACTGCAATAAACCGGTCAATGCTAAGGTGTCGCCTTCGTTAATGCCCGATAATATTTCTGTTTCAGAATCGGTTCTGATGCCTACTTCAATTTTTGAAACCTGTGCTTCGCCATTTTTCACCAGGAAAACTTTTTGTCCGTTCAATTCAGGAATAACTGCCTGTGCGGGCACTACCAGAGCGCTATCCATTCTTTCTAAAACAATTTCCACTTTGGCAAAAGCGCCCGGAGTCAACAGATTTTTATCGTTGCTGCAACGGGCACGCACTTTCACAGTGCGGGTGGCAGGGTCAATTTTTGCTTCAATTGCATATACAATTGCCTTAAAATTTTCATCAGAGCCGGTAGTGGTAAAATAAATTTCGGTGCCGCTCTGCATATAGTTTCTGTATCGTTCAGGAACTGAAAACTCCACCTTCACCGGATTAATCTGCTGCAAAGTGGCGATTAAAGAAGTAGGGCTTACAAATCCTCCTTCGCTTACATAGCGCAGACCTGCCATACCATCGAAAGGCGAACGGATTTCGGTTTTTTCGATTTGCGCCAGCACATAGTGTTTTTCGGCACGAATGGTATGTAGTTGTGTGAGCACATTATCGTATTCTTCGCGACTGATAGCATTCATTTCGAGCAGTTTGCCTTTGCGAAATTCATCGCGCGAAATGAGGGTGTCCTGCAATACTAACTTCTTGAGTTCCGCCTGCAAATCGCTGTCGATGATTTTCACCAACAACTGCCCTTTTTGCACCCTATTTCCTTCACTGAACGAAATGGATGTAACCTTTCCGGAAATTTCGCTGCGCAACTCAATTTCTTCATTGGCGATGATGGTTCCGGTAACATTGATTTTACGGTCTAAAGGGCGGGGCTTCACCACCACTGCCTCTACAATAGTAGCAGATGCAGCACCGGAAGGATTGCCTGCGGCAGACGCTTTGTTTTTTCCTTTAGAACTGCACGATGCCAAAGCAACCATTACAGATAGTGCGATAAATATTTTGGTGTATGTTGACAACATAGGTTGTAGTTTAAGATTTGTTGGTTCTTTTATAATGAATTTTTACTGAAGTGGCGGGCAGACTTTCCAGATTTTGCTGAATGGTTTCGAGGCACATTCCAAAACATTCAATTTGCTCTTTTGCAATTCCTTTCAAAGCAGCCTTATTCAATTCCTGAAAAGCACTTCTAATATCGGGCAACGTCTTCCGAGACTTGGCAGTGAGTTCAATAAAATACTCGCGTCTGTCATTCGGATTTTGTTGGCGCTTCACATATCCTTTTTTTGAAAGATAGTCAATGATTCGCACCATCGAAACTTTGTCAATTCCGGTAATATTCGAAAGTTCTTGTTGGGTAATATTGCCCGGGTATTCATCAATACGGAAAACAATATAGTAGTAGCGCTCAATATCGAGATGCTTCAGTTTTTCAGTAAGCGCACCGATATAAAGTTTGGTAAGCACACTGAATGGCTTGCCGATGGGCGATTTTTTGAAGGTATTGGCGTGGTTCAAGGAAAGAAACGTTTAAGAGCTTATTCAGTTGAATAGTTGAATGATTGAAAATAAAATCGTTGTTACAACATCAAAGTTATGAAATAGTTTACAATGCTAACTGTTTAAGTGCGAAACAGTTTTGTTAAAAAATCAAAAACCGAAATCAAAACAGTTGAAAACTTTTTCGATGAAGTGATACATATCAGCTTATCTTTAATTTGTTTTACATTTACTGTGATAACAACAAAAACCGTTTAACTTCATTTCGAATCAATGCTGTACTAATGAGATTAGAAAAGAAAATAGGATTGGTAGGCGCTATCGGAATTGTTACCGGAGGCGTGATAGGCATGGGCGCTTATGCGCTCATTCCGGGTATCGCAGCTAATGCAGGCTCAGGCGCATGGTTTGCCATTTTAGTGGCGCTGGTAGTTTCCATTATTGGTGTGCTGCCATTAATTCAGATAGCAAGCGCATTGCCCGTTGCAGGCGGAGGATATATTTATTGCAGCCGCCTAATAAGTCCTTTGTCGGGAGTGATAGTTTCGTTTTATGCCATTATTGGAGGCGCGAGTTCTTTGTGCCTGATTGGGTTGGGATTGGCAGGATATATCAAACATTATTTCCCGAATGATTTCAGTTCTTATCAGATAGCTTTCGCGTTCATTGTAATATTCTACTTTATTTATCTTTTCGGATTACGATTGCTCACTGCTTTGCAGGTAATAATGGCAATAATCATGCTATTGTCGCTACTGATGTATGCAGGAGTTTTGTTGTATCATAACGATTTCAAAATTATTTTAGGCGCACCCGAATCGATAGAGAGCTTTGGATTTGCGACCATTCTGGCATTTAATGTTTGCATGGGATTTCAGATAATTATTGAAATGGGCGAAGAACTTCGAAAGCCTGAAAAGAATATTCCTTTGGCGCTCGTAGCAGGAGCTTTAGTCATCTTGTTCATTTATATTGCAATACTCAGCGCTTATATGAGCGAAGTAGGTTTGGAAATTTTATCGCAAAAAATTTCATTAGCCAAAACTGCCGAGCCATATTTTACCGGATTTTTAAATGTTTTATTCATTATCGGAGTTTTTTGTGCGGGCATTACTTCATACAATGCGGGTGCTATTACTTTGCCCAGAGAAATATTTTCAATGGGGCGAGACAAAACTTTGCCGCAATTTTTTTCGAAAGTAAATGCAATAACAGGCAACCCCACTCCTGCCGTCAGTGTGTTTTTCGTTTTTATTTTAATAGTGCTTTCCATGGGCAGATGGATGGAAAAACAAGGAATTATCGAGCCTTATTTCGGAAATGGCTCGGACGCACTCATCGAATTTTTTGGATTCATGACCATATTGGGAATTATGATGTTGACCATTTTCATCTGCATCGCTGCATTCCGCCTTCCTAAACTATATCCCGAACCATACAAAAACGCTTATTTAAAAATACCGGTGGGGATACTTAAAACATTAGTAGTGCTTTCCATCATTTTTTCTTCGGTATTGATTGTGATGATGTGTACAAAAGTTATAGTAGCTGTAATTTATGCGGCATATACAGTTTTGGTGTTAGGATATTTTTTCTACCGAAAAAAATACCTTTCTGAAAAAGGCATAAGTATCGGGAAGTATTATGATGTGTTTGGGGAGAAATAAGCAAGAATACCTCCGCTGAGTTTTTAATGATTTTTTTTTTAAAGAATAAAGATTTGTTCTGACTCCTGAAGATCATAATAGGCACAACTTAATCTTGAAGGAAGATTTGACTTTTCAGCAGCCGTATTGTTTTTCAAAATTCCAAATAAACCCTGTATTTTTTACCTGCAGTCAATTTCTGAAACAGATAATAGCCATATACTCTTGCAACAAAATGAAGTTTGTATGAAGAAATATTGTCATCAAGTTTTTCGGCAAGTATTAAATATGAATTTTGGGAATAGCATGAGGACTTGGTAGGTACCTTTCAAGCTATCAATATAAATTACTTTAATCTTGGTTTCTGCAACTCCATACTCACGAACATTAATATCTTGGCAGTATGCAATTTTTGGAATCCCAATTATCAAAGCAAAAAGTAAATGGTTAAATTCAGCATTACCGCTCCCTTTTCTTCTTTCCTTCTTCCACAGCTTTTTCGTCAACACCAACATCATCCATAGTATCGCGCTGATATTCAAGAGGCGCGTCTAATTCGCCTATGATTTTAAACTCGGTGCGCCTGTTAATCTGGTGGCAGGGACAATCGCCCGCACCTGCATCGGGGCAGTCGGGAAATTTGGTGCAGTCTTCAAGCGTTTGGGTTTCGCCATAGCCTTTCGGAATAATGCGTTGCTTGTCTATGCCTTTTCTAATCAAATAATTCACGCAACTCTCGGCACGTTTTTGCGAAAGATTAAGGTTGTAAGCATCGCTTCCGCGAATATCGGTGTGCGAACCCAACTCTACTATCAGCAGAGGATTTTCCATCATTAAGTTGAAGAGTGTATCCAAAGTTTTTTCAGACTCTGTGCGCAAATCCCATTTGTCATAGTCGTAATAAATATTCTTAAGGCGGTAGGCTTTTTCTCTTTCAAACTTCTTCAAATAAATATCTACCCGAAGCGTGTCGGATTTTTCGATGCCTTTGGTGGTGAATGTAGCTGAATTGGAAAGATAACCTTCAGCGCTGCCGCTTACTTTATAATTTTTTTCAAAATTGATGGAGAAGAAATAGGCTTGGCCATTAAGAATCGTATCGCTACCGATGCGGAGGTCGTTTTGCATATCCTGCAAGCCGGTAACATACAAGCCCACTGTTGCCCCTTCAATAGGCGTATTTGTGGTATCATCTTCATCGAAAACAAAACCGGTTACGGCAATGTATCTCACATCATAATATCCGTAAAGAAAAATATCATCGCAACAGGTTTCGCTGCGAATAGAAATAATACCCGGACGATTCGACACAAACATGCCTCCTTCGAGTTCGTTATCTTCAAAACTGAAATACATATCATCGGTACTCGAATTGAGCGGAAAGCCAATATTCACGGGGTCGGTGAAGCGGGCTGCTTCGCCTGTTGACTTGAAAATATCGTAGCCGCCCATACCCACATGACCGTTGCTGCTGAAATAAAGTGTTCCGGTTTTGTTGTCGTAAAACGGAGTGGCTTCATCGCGATTGGTATTAATTTTTGAACCGCAATTTTTTGCCGCCTGATGTTGCCCGCGATTGCTGATAACCGAATACCAAATGTCTTTCCCGCCTCTGCCATCGGTTCGGTCGGAAACGAAATATAATATTTCACCGCTGCGATATTTTGTAACAAAAGGATGCGTACTGGTATAACTTTCTGAATTGATTTCGCTACCCAATTTTTCGGCAGACTGCCACTCGCCTGATTTGAATTCGCTCATGTATATATGACAAATGATTCGTCCGGTTTTTTCATTTTGAGCACAAACGGTAAAATAAAACCGTTTCTTATCGGTAGAATATGCGCCATTGGCAACATGCTTTCCGGGAAAGGTAAATTTCATGAATGGCTCTGCCGGTTGAAAATCTTTTCCTTCTTTTTTAGACGAATAAAATTTCACAAAGTAATCGGGCTGTTCTTCATCTTTATTCAAAACAATCACCGTGTCTGAAGGCAGCGATGCAAACAGCAATGTATTTTCATCCCACCACATAGGCGATATATCTGAATAAGGCGAATTGAGTTCTCTTCCGGGATGATGAATGTTTACTTTGAGCGGATTCGCTTTCAATTCTTTTGCCAAAACGCAACCATCGGCATCTGTTTTTGCCCATGCTTTGTAAGTGCTTGCATTTTCGCCCGAATAGTTTTTTATGAATGCTTCAAAAGCAGTTTTGGCCTCATCAAATTTCGAATTGTATTTCATCATCAAAGGATGATAATAAGCCGCTAATGGATAAGTAATAGGGTCGGTTTTGGCTACGTGCCCATACCAATGTTCTGCTTTTTTGTAATCGCGGGCGGCAAAGTATGATTCGGCAAGTTGATACGCCACTTTTGCATTGGTCGGATGGTCTGCCATGATTTCTTCCATCAAATCGCTGGCGGCATAAATATTACCTGCTTTAATTTTTTTAGAAGCTTGTTTAAATGCTTTCTTGGCGTTGACTGGTTTTTTCTTTTCTTCGGAAACGGCAACGGTATCGGTGTTTTGTGCGTTTACCCATCCAAAGGCACTCAGAAGCAGTAATAAGGTAAATAGTTTCTTCACGGTTTGTGTTTTATGCGATAATAAGATTTGCGATATTCGATATTCGATATTCGATTTGCGACTAAGTTATAATCGCTTTTGTTTGTAATGTTGAGCGTAGCGAAACATCTATGTATTAATACAGGGTGTGCTTGATTCAAGACTCAGATTCTTCACATCGTCAATCTAACTTCTAAAATCTAACTTCTTAACTCTAAACTCCAACTTCTAACTTCCCAATTCATTCAGCCTTCAGCCCTCAGAAATCAGCCTTCCATTCTTACTTCTAAAATCAAACTTTTTATCCTTACTCAACGCAGTAGGGACAATTTCAACATCTCAACATTTCAACATCTATATCAAATCAGCCTTCCATTCTCACTTCTCAAAGTCTCGGGCATGGCACCAACACCGGACCCAAGTCTTGTGGAGCAAACAATCCGGTATAAATCAATGTCAGTTCAAAACCACCACGGGTATTGGTAGCAGGATTGAGTTCTGAAATATTGAAATCGTAGCTCACACCTAAACGCATGTTTTTATATTCTCCCGAAAGCGATGCAATGGTGGCATCATTCAATCTATACCATCCGCCAATTCCAAACACAAAAGGTTCCTTTTCTCTGCCCAAATGAAATTCCACAGCAGTTCCGAAGTTGACCTGTTGCGCCTGATTTTGAAACATGAAAATATAATTGGGCGTGAGATACAACAGTTCGGTAAGTTTAATTCGCAAACCGCCATGTACAGTGAATCGGTTTTCGAGGCGAACCGTTTCGCGCAAAAACGATTCTTTAGGCTTGGTGAGATGATATACCGAAACGCCTTGCATCACTCCTACCCTTTTCGATATATTGGCAGAATACAACAAACCACTATTCAAATCGAAAAAGCCGATAGAATTTTTGCCGAAATTTTCGTTGTTGAAAATGGTGCGGTCGAAATTGGTTCCATCAAACTGATTGGGGAAAGTGAGGTCGTTGGGCGAAAGCGTGCGCTGCACATATCCGGGTTGAATGCCAATACCAATGAAATGCTTTCCGTTTTTATCTAACTTTTTATGAAATGCGCCCGACAATGAAATATGTAACATGCCTAATTTACCATCGCCCGAACGGTCGTTTACCACATTCAGCCCCGCTCCTACCACATCTTTAAATCCTTCAATGGGAATATTGGAATCAAACGAGCAGCCAATGGTTAAATAAGGCGTAGAAACGCTTCCCCACTGATTGCGATACACTCCCGCAGCGCGATAGTTGCCATTAATCACACCCGCTAAAGCCGGATTGAGATTGAGCGGTGTGGCATAAAACTGAGAGAAATGAATGTCTTGAGACCATGCCTGAAAACTGCAAATAAGCATCATCAATGCAAGCAGCAGGCGGGTAGGTTGGAAAGGTTGGTTCACAGTGATAAAAGTCGGTTTTTTATTCTTTTTCAGAATCGCAGCCTAAGCTAATAAAAAACGGGTGTTAAATGAAATATCGCGGTAGAGATTTTTTGTGGAGAATGAAACGGTAGATTTAATTTACTGTGTCAGTATTAAACCGTTACAAAAAAAAACAGCTATAGAAACTAAATTTTCCATCCTTTCATTATCCTTACCATCCCTCCACTCTTGACGTATCCCGCAAAACTAAATTCAGCCTGAAAAAACTAAAGCGGCTTTGGAAAGATTGCGTTAATTTTCGCCCATGAATTTTATGCAAAATTATTCTCTCAAACCCTTCAACACTTTCGGAATTGATGTGGTGTGCGATTTCTTTGTTGAAGTATTTTCCGTTCAAGAATTAAGAAGCGCAATCCATCATTCCGAATGGAAAGAATTGCCTCTGTTGATTCTTGGTGGTGGCAGCAATATACTGTTCACTCAGCATTTTCATGGGTTAGTAATTAAAAATTCCATCAAAGGAATTTCCATTGAAAAAGAAACCGACAAGCACGCTTTTGTGAAAGCATATTCGGGCGAAGTATGGCACGATATGGTGCTGTATGCTCTGGAAAAAAATCTGGGAGGTATCGAAAACCTTTCGCTCATTCCGGGGCAGGTGGGCGCAGCGCCTATGCAAAACATCGGGGCTTATGGCGTTGAGTTGGAAGCTGTTTTCGATTCGCTTGAAGCAGTAGATATGCTGACAGGCGAAATGAAAATATTCAGCAAAGCGGATTGCCAATTCGGATATAGAGAAAGTGTTTTTAAAAAAGCTCTGAAAGGCAAATACTGCATTGTGTCGGTTACGCTGAAGCTGACTAAAGAGCATTCACTCAACATGACTTACGGTGCTATTCGCGACACGCTGAGCGGCATGGGTATAGAGCAGCCGACTATTCGCGATGTGAGCAATGCCGTTATCGCTATTCGCACTTCTAAACTCCCCAACCCGAAAGTGTTGGGCAATGCCGGAAGTTTTTTCAAAAATCCTGAGCTTTCACTTTTGCAATTTGAAAAACTGAAAAATGTTTATCCCGACATTCCCAACTTCCCTGTAAGCGAAACACAAATAAAAGTGCCCGCGGCATGGCTTATAGAACAATGCGGGTGGAAAGGAAAGAAAGTAGGCAATACCGGCTCTCATGCGCAGCAGGCTTTGGTTTTGGTAAATTATGGCAATGCCGATGGCGATGAAATAAAAAATCTGGCTTTGCAGATTCAATCTTCAGTAAAAGAAAAATTCGGAGTGGAGTTGATTCCTGAAGTGAATATTATATGAATAAAAAAGGTCGTGAACGTATTCACGACCTTCTTTAAATTTATTTTTCCGATTCTATTTACCGGCTTCTGTTCCTTTATTCAACTCTTCTTCAATCATACCGTAAAACTGTTCGAGTTTTGGCAGAATGATAATTCGGGTTCTGCGATTGGCGGCTCGTCCTTCAGCCGATTCGTTGCTTGCAATAGGAAGATATTCGCCTCTGCCGGCAGCAATTAATCGAGAAGGGTCTATTTTAAATTCCGTTTGCAAAGTGCGCACGATAGACGTAGAACGCTTCACGCTCAAATCCCAGTTATCATCGAGCAAGCCTCTTTTGAAGGATACATTGTCGGTATGCCCTTCCACCATTACTTCCATATCGGGTTTGCTCTGAACAATCGCAGCAACTTTTCCCAATACTTCTTTAGCTTTCAAATTAATTTCATAACTACCGCTTTTAAATAAAAACTTATCGGAAATAGACACGAACACCACACCTTTTTCTACATTAATTTGTATGTCTTCATCATTCACATTGCCTATAGCTTTTTTCAAACTTGTAACCAATGCAATAGTTACAGAATCTTTGCGTGTAAGAGCATCTTGAAGGGTGTAAATTTTTAAATCTTTTTCCTGAATCTTTTGCAACGATTGCTGAAGATTCTCCGCTTCTTTTTTAGTAAGCAAAGTCAAGTCTCCAAGATTCATGGTGAGTTTATCATTCATCTTGCGCAGGTAGTCAATTTCTTCAGCATTTTTCTTTTTTTCTTCTAAACAGTTTATCAATTCAATTTCGGCTTTCGTCAATTTTGAACTGGTAGCTTGAAGGTCGGATTCAATGGCTCTGAATTTCTTTTTAGCTACGCATCCGCTCAAAAGAGCTATCGAGAGTAAAAAAAAGATAATGTTTTTCATATTTAAGGTGTTTTTTGTTTTATAAAAACTATGCAAAGTTATGGAGTGCTTTGAGTAAGAAAAAAGATTACCGAAGCAAGAAATAAAGTTTTTTGAACAATTGGTTGAAAACTGTAAACCACATTTGCGGCTTTGCGATGGCGCGGATAGATATGCTTCATCGTGCCATAATGCTAAACTAATAAAGAAAGAATAAACCATTTATCCCGCGCTGTTGGGCTTTGCGGGAGGGATATTTTAATTTTTTTTTGCGTGGAGAAAAATTTTTTAATTCTTTTTCTTGTGCAGGAAAAGTAAAAGCTCTTTACGCTTTTGATGCTTGGCGGGTGGCTTTGTGCGAAAAAGCGGAATGTGCTTTTACTGCGCGGATGCTTTTATTATTTGATTATGAAATAATTTGGAAAACTAAATAATCCCCCTCGCCCTTCGGGCACTCCCCCTTTTTAAGGGAAACCCCCTCCGACTCCCCCTTGAAAAGGGGGAGAGGCTCGGCTTGGGCTTTTGTATTTTGATTATGTAACGGGGTTTAAAGTGATGTTGTTTTGGGTGTTTGCATTTGGGCTGATATTGACAAGATGCTGGTTGCTTATATAGCTTGGGGCAGATGCAGTGAGTGTGTAGTTTCCGACAGGGACATTGGTGAATAAAAAGTTGCCCATTTGGTCGGCATTGGTGGTATAGTTTCCGGGTGTGAGCTGGACGAATGTGTTTGGAATGCCCATTGATGTGTCGCTCGCTATAACCTGACCGGATATGCTGCCTGTTTGAGCGGGTGCAAGGGGTTCGAGATGAATGTCTTGATTTACGGTTTGCCCGGGCTGCAAGGTGAAGTTGCCTGAAATGGTTTCGTAGCCGTTTGCAGCAATATTGAAAGTATAATTGGATGAAGCAGAAGGCTGAAACTGAAGAAAATAACTGCCATTGCTTTGTGATATGGCGGTGTGTCCGCCAATATTAATGTGCGCACCTGCGATGATGGAATTGTCGGCTTCGCTGCGCACAATGCCTTGCATGGTGATGGTTTGCGATGTAAGAGGTTGCAAGATGATGTTTCTTCTGATTTCTTTACCTGCTGCTATCTTGAAATTGGTTTCGGTGTGGGCATGATAGCCGGGATATTCCCAAGTGAAATCGTAAAAGGCGGGCAAAAGTTTGGCGATGCCGTATTTGCCCCCTTTTGTAGAAAGGGTTTGCCCTGTAATGCCGGATTCTCCGGTTTTGCGAATGGTGAATTTAACGCCTACCAATGGAACTTCTTCGGGGTTTTTAATGGTGCCGCGCACTTTGGCGGTGGTAGAACCCAAGTCTATAATTTCGCGGGAACGGAAATAGCTGTTGACAAATTCGATGTTGGAGGTTTTGAGGGTGTTGACCATTTTGTCGAGTTGTTTTACGAAGATGTCGTCAATGACTTCGCGAACGAGTAGGGTAATATTGATTTTGGCTTCGGAACGTGAAATGATTGCCTGCCGGGGGTTTTGGGAATCGGTGCGGTAGAGGTCAATGGCTGTTTGCAAATCTGTGATGTCGGCAGCATCGTAGCCGAATGGACCGGCATCGGCAATGTGTGTATCGGCTTCATCGTGGATGGTTTGGCAGGCATCGTCCACTTCTTCTTTTTTCATTTTGTTTAGCTGCGGAAGAGTGAATGTTACTCTGTCCCGAAGTGTATTGTTGTTTACCGAAGCAGCATAGGCACTGACGGCATTGCCACATTTGAGGGCGATGTTGCTCATGGTGATGCGGACAATGTTGGTGTCGAGTGTAACACCTCCTGTTTTGCCATCGGCAATCTGGGTGAGTTGGTCAATTAATGTGAGTTTATTATCGGCAGTAGTTTTGACACCTGCAAAAGCAGCAATGGCTGCTGTGGCTGCCGCATTATCGGTTAAATAGTTTAACGTGGTGCGGAGCATGTTGACGCGGTTTGAGATTATGTTTTTCATGTCGAAGGGGTTTTTATTTGTTTGAAAATGATTTGGGGTTCTCGTTTAGCGTTTTTGGTTGTCCGTTGTTCGTTGTTTGTTTATTGTTTATTGTTGTTCGTTTCTGGTTTATAGTGTTTCTATAAAGTGATGCCGGAATGATGGGGGCGAATGGTTTTTTATTATGCTGTTTGATTGGTTTTCGCGACCTGACCATCGGTTCGCGGAACCTGACGATTGATTTTCGCGACCTGACCATTGGTTCGCGGAACCTAACGATTGATTTTCCAGACCTGACCACTGGTTCGCGTAACCTGCCGATTGATTTTCGCGACCTGACCATTGGTTCGCGAGACCTGCCGATTGGTATTCGAGACCTGACCATTGGTTCGCGGAACCTGCCGATTGATGTTCGCGGCCTGACCATTGATTCGCGGAACCTGCCGATTGAATTTCGAGACCTGACCATTGATTCGCGGAACCTGACGATTGATTCGTGGTGCTGTAAGTTTTGAAAGATGCTTGGTTTTGTTGCTTTTCAGTTGTTTGGTGGGTTGATGCAGCAGTGGAAAACTGAATAGCTATGCTTAGTGATGTTTTGCTGAGAGGAGCGGCTGTGATGTTTAGTGTTGTTGCCATAATGATAATACCGGATGATACCATGAAATGAGAAATTTCGGGTATAACGAAACGGACAGAAAAAATATTATGGCAATAAGATTGAAATAATTGTTAGGCTAATGCTTGATAATTTTACGGGTGTGAGTTTTACCATTTGCGAGGTGGATTTGGAGGAAATAGATGCCATTGGATAAATCTGAAAGAGGGATTGTTTCTTGATAGCCGTGGTAGGTTTGGAGGGTTTTACCAAATGTGTCTGTTAAGGAAATTAGATTTACAGAATTGTAATCATGAATGCTAAGATGTAATTGATTTTTTGACGGATTGGGATAGATATTTATTTCCGAATTCAAAGATTGATTATCAATTCCTACAAGACAATCGATAAAATTGCATGAAGGGACAGATATTGGATACACCGATATAATCTTACCATTAGTCTCTTGATACCCAATTGAAAATTTAATTGTATCAATCTCAAAACATGATATTGAAGAACGAAAATAAGATTCGCCAAGAAGAATGTATTCTTGATTGTGCCATAAAAGACCCGTATAACCTCCTAACCCTTCTATAAAAAATGATTCAATCTCGAAAGTTACAAAGGGGTCAATTAGTCTGAAAACCTTAACACTATCATCAAAAAGTTTAACATTGAAAATTGAATCAATAAGGATAGAATTGCTTGGCGAATAATCATAATTTGAGTAGAGCCTATTTAACAAAATTGTATCACCTATGGTCATATTGAAATCATATATGACACGTTCAGTAGTATCATCAATATTTTCTTTGTAGAATACTTTATTTAGTATTGTGTCGTGTCTTATTAACGAATATGTTTCGCATTGATAAGAAGATACAGAAGATGTTGGTGTATAAATGCTCTTAAATGTTTTTCCGAGTAACTTGTATGATTTACCGTCAAAAATCGTGTCATTTACAACTCTGTATTGATAATATTTTTCAAAATGAATTTGGTTTGCTACATTTCCTTCATAAACAATATAAACCCACCGTGCGCCATTCTTAAAGAATGATGGGGTTTGAGCGACTGCTGTTATAGTTAAAAGAGCGATTGTTAAAACTGATATAAAGTATTTCATTTGCTCTGATTTTACTACTGTTTTAAGAATTTTCCTTTACCGATTAATTCATTGTTTGAAGTTACTATATAATTGTAAATTCCGTTTGGAAAATTTGAGGTGTTTATATAATACTCACTGTATGCCGAGGTGTTTAATGTGCTTGTTTGGGTGTAAATTTCTTTACCTGCCACATCGTATATTTTTAAAACAGCTTCTTTGAAGGCGTGTTGTTGATTGGAAGATTTGATGCTGACAAATATTTTTTCTTTGGCGGGGTTGGGATATACGAAAACCTTACCTGTGTTTTTTTTTTCTTTTATGCCTACATGACAACCCGGTATTTCACAACCATATTCGTCTAATTTAATAATCCAATAATCACTGGTTAAGCCGTTCCCAAATCCAAAAGCGCTTCCCGCACAAATAAACCCATTATCAGAAGTCTGTTTGAAATCATACAATCTACAAGTCGCTTGGTTTACCAACCTAGTATCGACAAATTCAGGGTTTCTTTCCCAAATTTCATTTCCATCTGCATCTAATTTTACCAACCATCCTATGCGCCTGTTTTGTTCATCGCTCCATTTGCCCCCTGCAAATACAATACTACCATCATTCAATTCGCGGGTCATATCAATTACATTTGCTTTTGCACCGGAAGGTCCATTATAAAAATTTCGCCATAACAAATTACCTGACGAATCTGTTTTGGCTACATACACAACAAATTGCTCATCGCCTGCATTAATGACTGTATCAAGGCATGAAAGAAAAACAAAACCTCCATCTATAGTTGTGTTTACCCGACCGATTGCACAATCACCGTTTTCGGTTCCATATCGTTGATGCCAAATAGGAGTTCCGTTAGGCATCATTTTCATTAAATGACCATCCCATATATCGGGAGGAAATTCTCTTCCTCCGGCAACAATTAAATTTCCATCGTGAGTAAGAGCCATTGCCCAACCCTCATCAATTCTATTGCCTCCATAAGTGCGTTGCCAGATTTGGTTGCCACTGCTATCGGTCTTTACTATGAAATAATCGTAATTGACTTGGCTAAGTTCTTTCGCGCCAATTGCATAAAGATTGCCATTACTGTCTTCTAAGGCTCCGAGAAAATATTCTTCAGATAAATTCGCTCCAATTTTTTTTGTCCATATTGTATCTCCCAATGCATTAAACTTAATGGCTAAAGCATCTCTGTCGTCTGTGATGGAATCATAAATTGTTCCTGCAAGGAAAAAATTACCCCCTTGCATTTGAAGAAATGAATTGCCAAACGTATTCCATACTTGTCCTGTTTTGCCGTGCTTATTTGCAAAAACTAAATTACCCTGCTTATCTATTTTTAAAATTACTATTCCCAACCACTCGTCAAATTCCGGATAATTTCCAATTCCACATAAAATATATCCGTCATCCACTTCTAAAACACTTCGACCTCCTTCGACTGCTTTATTAAAATCGAATACTTTATTTATTGTAACCTGTGCAGGCACAACCAACGCAAACAGCATAAGGCATGCCCAAAGAATGAACTCTGACATAGCTTATTTACTTTAATTTGATGAGTTTATCGGTTTTCTTTATTTCATTGTTTGCCCAAACCCGATACAAATACACTCCGTTACTTAAATTTATTGGTGTGAGATCTAAATCATTCGTGCCATTATACAATGTTATTTTCCCCGATAAAACGCCCTGTAAATTGTATATCTCCAAAAATCCCTGCTCATTCTCTTTCAGGGTAATGCTAGCTAATAACCTATCATTAAAGAAATTAGGTTTCAGTCTGTAATCATGTTCGGCTTCTAGCATGTTCGTTTTGTGGTCTGCCTGTTCTGTATTAAATCTTCCTCTGCGCTCTAATTCGAGTTCGTCTTTGAGCAATATATTTTCGACATAAACCGAATCGAAGAGCATAGAAAGTATGTTTTGCGCCCTGATTGCCTGCGTGTTGGTGGTGTTAATTGTCTGAACCATGATTTGTGTGATTAAATGATTTGCATGATTACTGCTTTATAAATTTAGCTCTTTCGGTTGTGCCGTTGGCTAATTCTACTTGAAGGAAATACAAACCTTGCGAAAGATGGTTGATGTTGAAGATAAAACAATCCCCCTCGCCCTTCGGGCACTCCCCCTTAGAAAGGGAGAGAGGCTCGGCTTCTTGAGCTTTCCCTGTTATGTCATAGATAGTTACACTTTGAATTTTATACTTTGAACTTTCTATTTTGATTTCATTTGTGGCAGGGTTGGGGAATATCTTAATACTGTTGGCTGCCGACTGCAAACTGCCTACTGAAGTATTGCATTTCTTCACTTCTACATACACACTATCTAATCTGCTCTTACAAGCATTGGTGA